>JBEEJM010000249.1:0-10123 GCA_041169205.1 Pseudomonadota bacterium
GCATCGCAACCCGGGGTAGCTCGGTAGCGTTTGGTGATTTCGGTCTGAAGTGCACTGACCGTGGCCGTCTGACGGCCCGCCAGATCGAAGCCGCACGCCGTGCGATTTCCCGTCACGTGAAGCGTGGCGGCCATATCTGGATCCGCGTGTTCCCCGACAAGCCGATTTCCCAAAAGCCTGCTGAAGTGCGTATGGGTAACGGTAAAGGCAATCCCGAGTACTACGTGGCTGAAATCCAGCCCGGAAAAATCGTGTTTGAAATCGTCGGCGTGACCGAAGAGTTGGCCCGTGAAGCGTTCCGTTTGGCTGCCGCCAAGCTGCCTTTGCGTACCACCTTTGTGGCCCGCATGATTGGCCAGTAATCAGGAGAAGAATGAAATGAAAACTACTGATCTGCGCCAAAAAGACGTTGCCGGTCTGCAAACCGAAGTCAAAGAACTCCAACGAGCCCACTTTGGCCTGCGTATGCAAAAAGCCACGCAACAACTCACCAACACCGCTACGCTGCGCTCTGCGCGCCGTGATATTGCTCGCGCCAAGACTATTCTTGTCGAGAAGCAAAGCGCTGAAACATCCGCTAAATAAGGAGCGATAAATGACGGAAGCTAAAAAATCCCTCAAGCGCACCTTGATTGGCAAGGTGGTCAGCGATAAGCGTGCTAAGACTGTGACTGTACTGATTGAGCGCCGTGTTAAACACGAGCTCTACGGCAAGATCGTCGGCAAATCCAGCAAGTACCACGCCCATGACGAAAAGGGCGAGTACAAGATGGGTGACATGATTGAAATCACGGAAAGCCGTCCGATTTCCAAAACCAAAAACTGGGTTGCGACCCGTTTGGTACAAAAGGCTGCCGCAGTTTAAGTCTATTGACTCTGACTTCTGCAAGTCTCAAAAAAACGGCCCACAATGTGGGCCGTTTTCATTGGTAAGTACAAACTTGAGGAATAAGCATGATCAAAGTAGGTGATTCCCTTCCCGCAGCAACTCTGATGGAGTATTCAGACGTTGAAGGCGAAGGCTGCAGCATTGGACCGAATCCTGTCGATGTCACGAAAGCCACTGCAGGAAAGACCATTGCCCTGTTTGCGTTGCCTGGCGCATACACGCCCACCTGCTCTGCAAAGCATGTTCCGGGATATGTGGAAAGTGTCGAAGCATTCAAATCTGCCGGAGTGGATGAGATCTGGTGCGTTAGCGTGAATGACGCCTTTGTCATGGGTGCATGGGCACGCGATCAAAAAGCCGTAGGTAAAGTACGTATGCTGGCTGACGGCAGTGCCGATTTCGCCAAAGCCACAGGCCTTACGCTGGATCTCACCAGCCGGGGAATGGGTCTGCGCAGCAACCGCTACTCCATGTTGATCAAGGATGGCAAGGTTTCCACATTGAATGTGGAAGGCCCCGGCAAATTTGAAGTGAGTGACGCAGCAACACTGTTGGCTCAAGCCCAGGCCTAAAACGCCCACCCTTCCTACTACAAATCTGCCTTCAGGTAATGCGCCCCTGCAATGGGGTTGTAGTAGTAGGGAGGGATTTCTTCGAACCCCAGCTCTTCGTAAAGTGCACGGGCGGCTTCCATGTCGTCTAGCGTGTCAAGCAACACGCAGTCGTAAGCTGCAAGGCGCGCCATTTCCAGCGTGCTCTCCACCAGTTTGCGGCCCAGGCCTAGACCCCGAAATTCGGGGCGGACAAATAGGCGCTTCATTTCGCAGGCATTGGCATAGTCCACGCCGTCCAGTGCCCGCAGCGCACAACACCCAGCAGGTAGCCCATCGACCCGTGCGATTAAAAGACCACCGCGTGGCGCGTCATAGTCGCCGGGAAGATTGGCCAATTCGTTTTCAAAATTTTGGAAACACAAATCGATGCGCAACGTTTGTGCGTAGTCGGTAAACAGGTCCCGTAGTTGCTGTAGGTCTACGCCACTGAGCGCAGTTGTTATGCCGATGATTGGTGCCGCCGAGCGCATACGGGGCGTCCTGTCAGGCAGCCCAGCGCAACAGCGCCATCACAGCCAGTGCACTGCCAAGAAAGATCGCCAGCGCAAGGAGCCGGGTTCGACGCGTATCGCGTGAGCTCGGGGCACTCGCATTTAAGACCTTGTCGCCGACGAGCATCGGACGAATCAGGTCTTCACGTTTGGCGAAACGGTAGTAACCGATGGCCGCAACGTGCAGCATGATTAAAGAAAGTACCAAAAATTGCCCAATGCTCTTGTGGTATTTGGTGAACCCAGCCACAGTGGAATCGCTGACCAGCAGTGTCATCGGGCCGAAGTATTCACCCTTGTCAGCGCTGAATGCACCGCTAACGCATTGCATAGCAATGACAGTGAGCATGGCAATCACCGAGAGCGATCCAAGGGGATTGTGGCCAACCCAGTCGGGTGCAGTTTTTCTGCCACGCAGGCTGTCAAGGATGGCTGCAGGTGACGCTGAAAAATTGCGAAATCGAGACCAGTGCCCGCCCACAAATCCCCAGCACAAACGAAATAAGAGCAAACATGCAACACCGTAAGCCGCATAGCCGTGCCAGACCATGGCTTCACCGCCAACCTTCCCGGTGGTGATCAGTACGACCACCAAACCGACAAGCGTCCAGTGGAACAACCGGGTTGGCAAATCCCAGACTCTTATGGCGCGCAGCGGGGGAACCTCCGTACGGCTAGCTAGGGGCATGAGCAAGTCTCCAAAGTATCTGACGGCACCTGAGCTCGGGGTAAACCCGAGGGAGTAGAACTATTTCAAAAACACAACCACTAACATGCGTATCCACTTTTACGGAGTCTACCGCCCATGCTCACGATGTTACGACTAAGCGCCATTTCTCTTGCCGCTGTACTGGCACTTCCGGCACATGCACAGTTTCGCAAACCAGAGGACGCCATACATTACCGTCAGGCGGTCATGACTACCATGGGCAATCACTTCTACGCCCGACTGGGAGCGATGGCGAATGGCCGCATACCGTTTGACCCTCATCTTGCGGTCGAAAATGCTGAAATTACCGTCATGCTTTCAAAACTTCCTTGGAATGCTTTTCCTGTGGGCTCGGAAGGTACTCCGAGTAAGGCCAAGTCCAGCGTCTGGGCAGAGCAGGAAAAATTCAAAGATCTAAGTGAAAAAATGCAGGCCGAAATGGCCAAATTACTCGCCACCGCCAAGACGGGCAACCTCGACAATTACAGGCTTGCTTATCGTGCGACAGGCAACGCCTGCAAAGCATGCCACGACCACTTTACAACCGAATAGATTCACTCCCCTCTTAAGAAAGCTTCAAATGTTCAAACAGTCTTATTTCATCAAAGTGGCAGTCCTTGCCAGCGCAGTCCTGATGACAGCGTGTGCGGAGATGCCGAAGTCCAGCACAGTCGCCATGACCGGTGCGTTGACAGCGTCCGCAGAAAATCCACCTAACGCTTCGACGGGCACCGGCAATATTGCAGCCAGTCTTGATAAAGAAACCAGCAAACTCAAATGGACGGTGAGCTATGCCGGACTGAGTGGCCCAGTGGTTGCCGCCCACTTCCATGGTCCTGCGCAGTCCGGACAAAATGCCGGTGTCGTGCTGGGCTTTCAGGGCAGTTTGACCAGCCCTATTGAAGGTGAAGCCACCTTGACTGCAGCGCAGGCGGCGGATGTGTTGGCGGGAAAATGGTATGTCAACCTGCACACCAAGGTGAATCCGGGTGGAGAAGTGCGGGCACAGGTCGTTGTGAAATAACGCGCTTCAGACTTCTTTCAGAAGCGATTCAATGAGTTGGTGCAGCTCGGCAAAGTCGGGCTCACCCACATAGCGCTTGACGATATCCCCATGCTTGTTGACCAGATAGGTGGTGGGGGTGAGTTGCACATCGCCCCATGCCTTGGCTACCGCCCCGGTGTTGTCTATAGCGACTGCAAAGGGGAGTTTGCGACTCTGGACAAAGTTCACCACATAGCTGGGCGGGTCGTACTGCATGGCAACACCAATGGTGCCAAAGCCTTGGCCCTGGTACTTCTCGAACGTCGAAATGAGCTTGGGCATTTCAGCGACGCAGGTCACGCAACTGGTGGCCCAGAAATTCACCAGCGTGACCTGCCCTTTGAGATCGCTTGTGCTTTTCCTGGAGCCATCCAGCAAAACAAAAGTCGAATTCGGTGCAGGAGTGCGCGCGGCCCACAGATAAGTGCCTGCCAGCAGCGCGCAAGACGCTACGATGGTGGCAATCACCACATTGCGTTTCAAATGGGAGGAAGTAGTCATGGATCGGCGTCAGTTTAATTCGGTTTCAGTCTCTTTGCTGGCCTTGCTTGCCACGGCAGCGCTTCAACAGGCCCACGCATTGTCGCTGGACGACCTGTCCAACGCCGACGCATCCAAAGGGCTCAAAACTGCGCTTGAAAAAGGCGCGCTGTCAGCCGTTAGCCTGCTGGGGGCTACGGATGGATTCCTGGGCAACGAAAAAGTTCGTATTCCTTTGCCCGGTTATCTGCAAGACGCTGCCAAATTACTGCGCACGTTTGGCCAGGGCGGCAAAGTCGATGAACTGGTGACGGCTATGAACCGGGGCGCCGAATCCGCCGTCCCGATGGCCAAAGACTTGCTGGTCAAGGCCGTGCAGACCATGAGCGTGACCGATGCCAAAGGCATTCTGTCCGGTGGCGATACTGCGGTGACCGACTTCTTCGCTTCTAAGACCCGCCCGGCACTGGCCACCAAGTTCTTGCCGGCAGTGACCAAGGCCACCGAAAAAGTGGGCTTGGCCGACAAATACAACCAGGTTGCGGGCAAGGCCGCCGATCTGGGCCTGGTGAAAAAAGAAGATGCCAATATTCAGCAGTACGTAACCGGCAAAGCCCTGGACGGGCTGTTCATCATGATTTCGGAAGAAGAAAAGAAAATTCGACAAAACCCGGTCGGCTATGGAAGCGCCATCTTGACCAAGGTGTTCGGTGCCCTGAAGTGACGTGGCGAGAACGAACCCTCACGGCTGCACTCGCTGCCGCAGTCGCCCTGGCCGCCTGCTCTCCAGCCCTGAACTGGCGGCAAGTCCCGCTGGAGCGCATTAGCGCATTCTTGCCCTGCAAACCTGACCGTGCCCAGCGCACCCTGCGTTTGGGCGAACGCGATGTGACGCTCAGCATGGCGGGTTGCGAAGCGGCGGGTGCCTTGTTTGCCGTCAGCCACATTCCGCTGGCAGACACAACGGCCACGGCCGGGTTGGTGCAAGACTGGCGCGCGGCGATGCTGGCCAATATACGCGCCACGGCGGTGGTTGAAAGTCCATTGACCGTGCCACCGGGCTTTACAGCGGCCAGCCGAATTGCAGTGCAAGGCCAGCGGCCCGATGGCAGTCCGGTGCAGGGACAGCTGGTTTGGCTGGTCTCGGGCAGTGATGTTTTCCATTTTGCGGTGTACGGCGAGCGCCTGACGCCAGAGTTGGTGGACACCTTTTTCTCGGACACCAAAATCCAATGACCGCCATGACCCAGCGCCAGGCGGTTTCGGTTTTTCTGGTGTTTGCCAGCGCGTATTTCATATCGACCCTGATCCGCGCTATCACCGCGACCTTGGCACCCACGTTGGTGACCGAGTTCGCTCTGAATGCCCGTGACCTCGGTTTGTTGGCCGGCGGGTACTTCTTTGGCTTTGCCCTGACCCAGTTGCCCTTGGGGACCTGGTTGGATCGCCTAGGCCCCAAGCGCGTGATCTTGGCTTTTTTGAGCGTTGCAGTGATCGGGGCGTTTGCGTTTTCACAGGCCACCAGTTTCACTGGTTTGCTGGCGGCGCGCGTGCTCTGCGGCGTGGGCGTCAGCGCGTGCCTGATGGCACCACTCACGGGCTACCGGCGCTGGTTTGCGCCCGCCAACCTCATGCGTGCCAATTCCTGGATGTTGATGGTGGGTGCCATGGGCATGGTGGCTTCCACGCTGCCGGTGCAGTGGGCCCTGGCCGTGGTGGGATGGCGCGTTTTGTTCATGGGGCTTGGTGCGATGGTGGTCGTGGCGATGGCACTTATCTATTGGCAAGTGCCTGAATGGCAGTCTACGCAACCATCGGCGGTTGGCCGCTTAGTGGCACCCGGCTATGGCGAAATTTGGCGCAACCCCTACTTTCGCAGAATGGTGCCCTTGGGTTTTTTCAACTACGGTGGCATGGTGGCCATGCAGACCCTGTGGGCAGCGCCGTGGATGGTCAAGGTCAACGGCTATAGCCCGGCGCAGGCTGCGGGGGGGCTGTTCTGGATCAACATTTGCATGCTCTTTGCATTTCTGGCTTGGGGCTCGCTCAACCCCACGTTGACGCGCAAGGGTTACACCACCGAGCGACTGGTGGCCGTGGGGGTGCCCGTCACACTTCTGTTATTTGCTACTATTTTGATAGCTGGTGACGCAATATCCACGGGGGCTAACGTGCTATTTGTCTTGTATTGTGTGAGTAGTTCGGTGGGTGCGCAGATACAGCCCTCGGTGGGCATGGCGTTTCCGTCCGCCTTGGCAGGGCGCGCTTTATCGGCGTTCAACCTCGTCGTTTTTGCGGGCGTGTTTTCTGTTCAGTGGGGCATCGGGCTATTGATTGATGCCTTCCGTGCCATGGGATGGCAGGAAGTGCCCGCCTACCAGGGGGCGCTGGGTGTCTACGGTTTGTGTTGCGTCGGTGCGTACCTGTATTTTTTGGCGGCAAAAAAGCCATAATGAAAGTTCAAACTCCCACCCCCTTGTTCTCCCCATGAATACCGGCCTCCTCCTCATCGCCCACGCACCCTTGGCCAGCGCCCTGCGCGCCGCCGTGTTGCATGTGTTTCCCGATGCCGGCCAGGGCCTTTTGGCGCTGGATGTACCCCCCAACGAACCGCCTGAAGTCACCATGGCGGCTGCGGCTGCGCTGCTGGCCCAGCTGGGCACGCCCAATACCTTGGTCTTGACCGATGTGTTTGGTGCCACGCCTTGCAACGTGGCGCAGCGCGTGGTCGATGGCGTGCATTCCCGGCTGATCGCCGGTGTCAATTTGCCCATGCTGCTGCGGACCATGAATTACCGCCAGGAAGCGCTCGATGTCTTGGTGACGCGCGCGCTGGCCGGTGGTACCCAAAGCATCATGCAGGTGGCGGTGACCGCTCCACAGAATCAGCAAAGAAAGAACCATGATCAGCAGCACCACGACCATAGTCAATAAGCTCGGCCTGCACGCCCGCGCGTCGGCCAAACTCACCAAATTGGCAGGCAGTTTTCCGTGTGAAGTCTGGATGACGCGTGGCGAGCGCCGCGTCAACGCCAAGAGCATCATGGGCGTGATGATGCTTGCCGCCGGACTGGGCTCTAGCGTGACGCTGGAGACCCAAGGCGAGCGTGAGCAGGAAGCCATGGATGCCATCCTCGCGCTGATGCAAGACAAGTTCGGAGAAGGCGAGTGACATTCTCCATCCACGGTCTGGCCGTTTCCAGGGGCATCGCCATCGGGCGTGCTGTGCTGGTGGCTTCCAGCCGGGTGGATGTCGCGCATTATTTTATTGAAGCCGACCAGATTGAGGCTGAGATCGCGCGGGTGCGCGCGGCGCGGGACGCGGTGGTGGACGAGATTCACCGGCTGCAGGAGAGCGTCACCCACATGGGGCCCAAAGACGCACCCCAAGAACTCATTGCGCTGCTCGACGTGCACCTCATGCTGCTGCAAGACGAGGAACTCGTCGGCGGCGTCAAGCACTGGATTACCGACCGCCTGTACAACGGCGAGTGGGCGCTAACGACCCAGTTGGAAATCATCGTCCGCCATTTTGAAGAGATGGAAGACGCCTACCTGCGCGAGCGCAAGACCGACATGGAGCAAATTTGCGAGCGCGTTTTGCGCGCCATGAAGGGGGCCGGGTCGCCCGTGGTGGCGCACACGCCACGGTCCGCGCGCAAGGCCTCGCAGCAAGATCTGCTGCTCGACGACACGGTCGATGTGCCCTTGGTGCTGATTGCGCACGACCTGTCGCCGGCGGACATGCTGCAGTTCAAGCAAAGCGTGTTTGCAGGCTTTATTACCGATGTGGGTGGCAAGACCTCGCACACCGCCATCGTCGCCCGCAGCATGGATATTCCTGCGGTGGTGGGCGCGCGCACCTCCAGCCAGTTGGTGCGGCAGGACGATTGGGTGATCATTGACGGCGACGCCGGTGTGGTGATCGTCGACCCCTCGCCCATCATCCTGGCCGAGTACGGCTTCAAGCAGCGCCAGGGCGAACTCGAGCGCGGACGTCTCAAGCGGCTGCTGCACACCCCTGCCGTCACGATGGACGGCGTCAAGATTCAACTGTTGGCCAACATCGAGATGCCCGAGGACGCTCCCACCGCGCTGAACGCGGGTGCCTTGGGCGTGGGCTTGTTTCGCAGTGAGTTTTTGTTCATGGGCCGCCAGGGCCGTCTGCCCGATGAAGAAGAGCAATACCGGGCTTATGTGCGGGCCGTGGAAGGCATGAAGGGCTTGCCCGTCACCATTCGTACGGTGGATGTAGGTGCCGACAAGCCGTTGGACGATTCGGTCCGTGACGATGCCCACCTGAACCCTGCCCTGGGCCTGCGTGCCATTCGTTGGAGTCTGGCGGACCCGGCCATGTTTCTGACCCAGTTGCGGGCGATTTTGCGTGCTGCGGCGCACGGGCAGGTGCGCTTGCTGGTGCCCATGCTGGCCCACGCCCGTGAGATTCGCCAGACCTTGGCGCACATAGACCAGGCGCGCGCCATGCTGGATAACAAAGGCGTGGCTTATGGGCCCGTCAAGTTGGGCGCGATGATTGAAATACCGGCAGCGGCGCTGAGCCTGCCCATGTTTTTGAAGTATTTTGATTTCCTGTCCATCGGCACCAACGACCTGATTCAGTACACGTTGGCCATTGACCGGGCGGACGAGTCAGTTGCCCATTTGTATGACCCGCTGCACCCCGCCATTTTGCGGCTGGTGGGCGACACCATTTCTGAATGCCATGCGCAGGGCAAAGATGTCAGCGTGTGCGGCGAGATGGCGGGCGACGTCAGCCTCACGCGCCTGCTGTTGGGCCTGGGCTTGCGCAGCTTCTCCATGCACCCGGCCCAAATACTGGCGGTCAAACAAGAAATTTTGCGCGCTGACACCGCCAAACTCGCGCCCTGGGCGCAGCGGGTGCGTGTTGCCGAAGACCCGGCTTTCATGCTCACCCAGTCCTAAACCAAACTGAGAAACACCATGGCCTCTGGAAAAATTCTTGTTGCACAAGGCGGTGGCCCCACTGCGGTGATTAACCAGTCGCTGGTGGGCGTGGCGCTAGAGGCGCGGCGCTTTCGTGGCATTGAGCATGTTTATGGTGCGCGCCACGGCGTGCGCGGCATCGTCAATGAAGACTTTGTGCACCTCACCCAGGAAACCAGCCACAACCTGGAGATGGTGGCCAACACGCCCTCCAGCGCTTTAGGCTCTACGCGCGACAAGCCTGACGCCAAGTACTGCCACGAAATTTTTAAGGTGCTGCAGGCCCACGAGATTGGGCATTTTTTCTACATTGGTGGCAACGACTCATCGGACACCGTGCGCATCGTCAGCGAAGAGGCGCGCAAGGCCCACTACGACTTGCGCTGCGTGCACATTCCCAAAACCATTGACAACGACCTGGTGGGCAATGACCATACGCCCGGTTTTCCGTCGGCGGCGCGTTTCGTGGCGCAAGCCTTTGCTGGGGCCAACCTCGATAACGCGGCGCTGCCCGGCGTCTATGTGGCCGTGGTCATGGGTCGCCATGCGGGCTTTCTGACGGCGGCATCGGCCTTGGGCAAAAAATTTGCCGACGATGGCCCACACCTCATCTATGTGCCCGAGCGCACGTTTTCGCTAGACAAGTTTCTCGCCGATGTGAAGGCTACCTACGACCGACTGGGTCGCTGCGTGATTGCGGTGTCCGAGGGCATTCACGACGCATCCGGCGCACCCATTGCCGCGCTGCTGGCCAAAGACCTGGAGCACGACGCGCATGGCAATGTGCAACTCTCGGGCAACGGTGCACTGGCCGATTTGTTGTGCGAAGAAATCAAAACCAAGCTGGGTATCAAACGCGTGCGTGGCGACACGCTGGGCTATTTGCAACGCTCATTCATCGGCTGTGTGTCGGATCTGGATCAGCGTGAA
>JBEEJM010000250.1:0-6205 GCA_041169205.1 Pseudomonadota bacterium
CGGAAGCGGCGCTCACCGGCGATGATTTCAAACTTACCAGCGTTCGCGCCGTCGGTCAATTTGCGAACCAAGATCGGCTGCATGATGCCCTGCACCTTGATGCTCTCGGCCAACTCGTACAGCGCGCCCTCGTCCATGCGGGTACGCGGCTGGTACATGCCAGGCACCATGTCGGTCAGCAACAGCGTGTTGGGTTGACCGGGGTTGGTGGGTATCGCACCGTCAGGCGCGCGGTCGGCGACCTTGGGGCCGAGCAATGCTTCGAGGCCCATCCCTAAGCCCTTGGGTTTTTTGGTGACCATTATTTTTCTTCCTTCGTTAACATTAAATTCTTCAACAGTGCCTGGCCCTGCGGCCAGTCGCCCAGGCCCGATTCGGCATTGATGTGGCCACGTGCTCCGATATCGACGAACTCGGAGTTCCAGGCGTCGGCAAACGATTGGGCGCGCGCGAACTGTGTGAACGGGTCGTCGCGACTGGCGACCAGTACGCTGGGAAACGGCAAACCTTTCATCACAACCGGAGAAAAGCTGGGAAAGTTGGATTGGCCCATTTCCGTGTCCGGATCGCCCGGTGCCACCAGCAAGGCACCGATCACCTTGTGCGTGTTTTGCGAGTGCGCGGCCCACGCAGCGGTGAGCATGCAGCCCAGACTGTGCGCCACCAGCAGCACGGACGTGGGTGCGGCCAACACGGCTTCTTCGAGCTGGGCCATCCAGTCGCCACGCAACGGGCGCATCCAGTCGTGCTGCTCTACCCGCTGGTAGCCATACAACGCTTCCCACCGGCTTTGCCAATGGTTGGGGCCCGAGTTTTGCCAACCCGGCAGCAGAAGAACGGTATGCGCTTTCACCTTACATCGCGTCGATGCGCGCCACCATTTCTTTGGCAAAAGCCACAAAAGCCTGTGCGCCCTTGGAGCTGGGGTCGAACACTACACCTGGCAAACCGTAGCTGGGCGCCTCGGCCAGACGCACATTGCGCGGGATGACGGTGTCAAACACCTTGTCGCCAAAGTGCGTCTTGAGCTGGTCGCTGACCTGCTGCTGCAAGGTAATGCGCGGGTCGAACATGACGCGCAGCAAGCCGATGATCTGCAGGTCGTCGTTGAGGTTGGCTTTGACCTGCTTGATGGTGTTGACCAAGTCGGTCAGGCCTTCGAGCGCAAAGTACTCGCACTGCATGGGCACGATCACGCCATGGGCGCAGCACAGGCCGTTCAACGTGAGCATGCTCAAACTGGGCGGGCAGTCGATCAGCACAAAGTCGTACTGGTCCGCCACTTCGGCCAGCGCAAGTTTGAGGCGTTTTTCACGGCGCTCCAGCTCTACCATTTCGACTTCGGCACCGGCCAACTCGCGGTTCGCACCCAAGATGTCGTAGCTGCAGCCACCGTCTTTGAGCTTGTCGCTTTGCGTGCGCGCTTCGGCAATAGACGCCGACTCCAGCAGCACGTCGTACACGGTGAGCTCGAGCTTGCGCTTGTCCACGCCCGAACCCATGGTGGCATTGCCCTGCGGGTCTAAGTCAATCATCAGCACCCGCTGCCCCACTTTGGCCAAACCCGCAGCAAGGTTGACCGTGGTGGTGGTCTTGCCGACACCGCCCTTTTGATTGGCAACGCAGAAAATTTTGGCCATGGAACTACTTAATCAAGAAAGAAAAACTCAAAGGGACTTGTTTCACGTGAAACCGAATCGGACCGCCGCTCAACGCGAGACTGCCAGCTTGATGCCAAACCCGACCAAGAACATGCCTGCCACTTTCTCCAGCACACGCGAGATCACCGGGTTGGCGCGCACACGCTCTGCCAAAAAATGGGTTAGCAGCGTGGAAGTGAGGCCATACGAAAAAGTCAGCAGCGCAATGGTGGTCGCCATAAACCCGTAGGTCAGCAAACCCTGCTGGCGCACGGGGTCGACAAACAGAGGGAAGAACGCCATGTAAAACAGGATAGCTTTGGGGTTGAGCAAGGTGATGGCCATGGCCTGGCGCAGGTAGTGCCCCGCCGTAATGTTGATCACCGGTGCTGCACCGGGTTTGGCCAAAAGCATCTTGGCGCCCAGCCAGGCCAAATAAATGGCACCGCCCCACTGAACCATCTCAAACGCCTGCGGATACGCCGCCAATAGCGCCGCCACCCCCGCAACCGCCGACCACATCAAGACCTGGTCGCCCAAAATGACGCCCAAGGTTGCAGCCAATCCACCCAAGATTCCGCCCTTGCTGGTAGACGTAATCAGCGCCAGATTGCCCGGGCCGGGGATCAGCAAAAAGACAATGATGGTGACGACAAAAGTGCCGTAGTCGGTAACGCCGAGCATGGGGTTCTTTGAATTGGGAGGGGTTGAGTTTACTCGCACGTCCGCTGGAGATGCGGGGGAAACACCGCCGTTCGTGTCCTCCGCCCGCTTCACGGGCTCCCCCACATCTCTGAGAGCGGACTGGATTTTTGGTTTGCAGCAGCAACCCAAGCCGCGCAAGATCAGTCGGGGTGTGCGTTTTGCGCAGGTAAAGGAGGAGGCCATGCTCGCATGGCCGGGGGACACGGAGCAAAACGCACACCCCGACTGATTCAACAGTGGCGCACACTCACCAACAAAACTCAGATGGCCATGGCCTTCCGCATCCACACAATGCACCGCTCCGCCCCCAACCCCGGCACATCCAGCTGTTCCACGTGAAACACTTCAACGGAAGAAGGAAGCGCAGCCATCTCATCCGCCGGATGCTTGCCCTTCATCCCCATCCACACGCCCTGCTCCGCCAAAGCCGCCCCAGACCAGGTGACAAAGTCCACCAACGATGCAAAGGCCCGGGAGCTCACCACGTCATAGCGATCGGTCAGGTTTTCCACACGGGCATGGATGCCACGCAAATTGGGCAAGCGCAAGCTCACCGCCACCTGCTGAATGAAAGCGGCTTTTTTGCCCACGGTATCGAC
This sequence comes from Pseudomonadota bacterium, assembly GCA_041169205.1. Classification (GTDB taxonomy): domain Bacteria; phylum Pseudomonadota; class Gammaproteobacteria; order Burkholderiales; family Burkholderiaceae_C; genus Allorhodoferax. Next base: position 2,945 of record JBEEJM010000250.1, read on the forward strand.
ACAGTGCACGGTGATGTCCGGACAACAAATGGCAACCACCACGCCGGGCAAGCCCGCACCCGAACCCACATCCAAGAGCCGAACCGGTTGGTCACCCACGCCGATCGCAGCTAGCTGATGACGCAAAGGGGCAATGACTGCCAGACTATCCAACAAGTGGTGCGTCAACATTTCCGCCGGATCGCGCACCGCCGTTAGGTTGTAGACCTTGGTCCACTTTTGAATCAGATCCAGATAGCTGAGCAGCTGACCAATTTGCGCATCGTCCAGCGACAGCTCCAGCTTTTGCAGCCCATCCCGCAGACCCGCGTCCAACGCATGCATCAAACTGCCTCCTCGGTCGTAGCCTTGGCAAACCCTTTGAAGTTGCCCTTTTTCAAATGGATCAACAGCAAAGAAATAGTCGCCGGGGTAATGCCCGACAACCGCGAAGCTTGGCCCAGGGTTTCCGGGCGAAATTTACTCAGGCGCTGGCGCGCCTCAATACTCAGGGCTGTTACCTGCAGATAGTCCAGCTCCGCGGGTAAACGCATGCCTTCATAGTGCGCACTGCGCTCGACTTCATCTTTCTGGCGATCAATGTAGCCAGAATACTTGGCGGCAATTTCCACCTGCTCCACCACGGCGGCGACAAAAACGTCTTGCGCGATGGATTCAGCACTCGCTGTTTCACGTGAAACCTCGGCACCCAAACCCGCCGGCAGACTCGGGTTGGCGTACTTGCCACCATCCAGCGACATCAGCCCGGCGTAGCTCACATCGGGCCGGCGCAGCAGATCGGCCAGGTTGTATTCGTGCTCAATCGACTTGCCCAACACGCGCTCAGATTCTGACGCTGCGAGGTTCTTGGGGTTCACCCAAATGCTACGCAAGCGCTCTGTTTCACGTGAAACAGCCTCGCGCTTTTTACAGAACGATTCCCAGCGGGAATCGTCCACCAAGCCCAGCTTGCGACCGATCTCGGTCAGGCGGGCGTCGGCATTGTCTTCACGCAGCTGCAAGCGGAACTCGGCCCGACTGGTGAACATGCGGTAGGGCTCGGTCACGCCCTTGGTAATGAGGTCATCCACCAGCACGCCCAAATAGGCTTCGTCGCGCCCGGGTGTCCACGGTGAATCGCCCCGACATTGCAGCGCGGCGTTGATACCGGCAAACATGCCTTGCGCCGCCGCCTCTTCATAGCCGGTGGTGCCATTGATCTGCCCCGCAAAAAACAGCCCGCCAATCTGACGCGACTCAAAACTGCTTTTCAAACTGCGGGGGTCAAAGTAGTCGTACTCAATAGCGTAGCCAGGGCGCAAGATGTGCGCGTTCTCCAGCCCGGCCATGCTGCGCACCAGCGCGTACTGAATGTCAAAAGGCAGCGAAGTCGAGATGCCATTGGGGTAGTACTCGTGCGTGGTCAGACCTTCGGGCTCCAGGAAAATCTGGTGACTGTCTTTGTCGGCAAAGCGGTTGACCTTGTCTTCCACGCTGGGGCAGTAGCGCGGGCCCACTCCTTCAATCTTGCCGGTGAACATGGGGCTGCGATCGAAGCCGCTGCGGATGATGTCGTGGGTGCGCTCATTGGTATGCGTAATCCAGCACGGCATTTGCTGCGGGTGCATTTCCACTTTGCCCATGAAGCTAAACACCGGCATGCTGTCGCTCATGCCACCGGGCATGCCGTCGCCAGGTTGTGCCTGGCATTTGCTGAAGTCAATGGTGCGGCCATCCAGGCGTGGTGGCGTGCCGGTTTTCAAACGGCCTTGCGGCAGCTTGAGTTCCTTCAAGCGTGCACTCAAAGAAACGGCTGGCGGATCTCCCGCCCTGCCCGCCGCGTAATTATTCAAGCCCACATGAATCTTGCCATCCAGAAACGTCCCTGCCGTCAGCACCACCGTCTTGGCCCGGAAGCGAATGCCGATCTGGGTAACGGCACCGACCACGCGGTCGCCAGTCCCATCAGATTCAACCATCAGGTCGTCCACCGCCTGCTGAAACAACCACAGATTGGGCTGGTTTTCCAGCATGCGGCGAATGGCGGCTTTGTACAAAATACGGTCCGCCTGCGCGCGGGTGGCACGCACGGCCGGGCCTTTGCTGGAATTGAGAATACGAAACTGAATGCCCGCCTCGTCGGTGGCCAGTGCCATGGCACCGCCCATGGCGTCCACTTCTTTCACCAGGTGTCCCTTGCCAATACCGCCAATGCTGGGGTTGCAACTCATCTGGCCCAGCGTCTCAATGTTGTGGGAAAGCAGCAAAGTCTTGCTGCCCATGCGGGCTGCGGCCAAAGCAGCCTCGGTCCCGGCATGGCCGCCGCCAACGACGATGACGTCGAAATCTTGTGGGTAAATCATGCCGAATTTTACGGGCAGTCACTCCATAGAGGCAAAACCCAACGCGTATGCCCCGCTACGGAGCTAGCGCCGGTTGCCCAGCCAGCGTGCCTAAAAAGCCCACGGCAAATTCGGCCATGGCGGAAAAGCTGCGCCCACGCAGCGACACAACCCCCATTTGCGCAAAGATCGGCGGCAGATCGGTCAACACCAGTTGCACCAAATCCCCTCTGGCAAGCTCCCGGGCGACGCCCGCCACCGGGCAAGCAATGACGGTGTCCGTGGCCAGCGCCACGCCTTTCAATATCTGGATGTCATCACAGGTCAGGGCCATCGGCAAAGGTGTGCCCGATGGCAATCCCGCCGCCTGCCCCAAGGCCAGCAGCAAGGACTCCGGAGCCTGAACACTGGCACATCCATACGGCAACAACGCCGCCAACGGCATGGCTTTACCGCACATCAGATGCCCTGCCCGCACAAAAAAAGCGGCCTGCAAATTGCCCAATGGCGTCACCAGCAAATCGACCTCGGGTGTGAGGTTGCGCATGTCGGCCACGAAAAAATCCAAGGACTCGTTGCGCAAATGTTCCGTCAGATACTGGGCGTTGTTCACTTCCACACGCGTGTTGATGCCCGGATAGTTGGTACGAAGTTCACACAACAAAGACAACAGCAAAGTTGCTGCCGGGTACGGGCCCACGCCAAAGGCAATATCGCCAATCTGGCGCTCGCGGTACATCGTCACGTCGCGCTCTAGGCAGCGGCTCTCAAACAGCAGCTTGCGGGCGCGCTCCACCACAAAAGCCCCGGCGTCGGTGCAGGTGATTTCCGGGCTGCCCCGGTTAAAGAGTTGCAAACCCAGCGCATCTTCGGCCGCCAGCACACTGCGGCTAAAGGCGGGTTGGCTCAGGTAGCAGCGTTCGGCCGCACGGCCAAAATG
>JBEEJM010000251.1:0-9839 GCA_041169205.1 Pseudomonadota bacterium
CCTCCTACGGCGGAAGCCTTGGTGTACGGCATCATGCAGTTGCAGCAAAAAATTCGCCGCACTGAAACCATTGCACGGGCCTAAGGACAGCGCATGACCGTTTATTCCGTTCGTCCCGAAGTTACCCAGGCGGCCATTGAGTCCGCGCTGGGTGAAAAAATCAAACACATTTCCATCGCGCTGGGTGAAGTCACCGTGCAAGTCGCTGCTGACGATTACTTGGCTGCGGCTGTGGCGCTACGTGATGCGCCAGGTTGTCAGTTTGAGCAATTGCTGGATCTGTGTGGTGTCGATTATTCCGAGTACCCCGCGGGTTCATTGGATGGCCAGCGCTATGGCGTGGTCAGCCACCTGTTGTCGGTGAGCCTGAACCAGCGTTTGCGGCTCAAGGTGTTTGCCCCCAATGACGGCATGCCGTTGGTGCCTTCCGTCATGGACATCTGGAATTCTGCCAACTGGTTTGAACGCGAAGCCTTCGATTTGTTCGGCATTGTGTTTGAAGGTCATGACGATTTGCGTCGTATCCTGACCGACTATGGTTTTATCGGCCATCCGTTCCGCAAAGACTTTCCGACATCGGGCCACGTAGAGATGCGATTCGACGCCGCGCAGGCACGCGTGGTCTACCAACCCGTGTCGATTGAAGCGCGCGAAATTACGCCACGTATCGTGCGTGAAGACAACTACGGTGGATTGCAGTAACCATGGCTGAAATCAAGAATTACACCCTGAACTTTGGTCCGCAGCACCCTGCGGCGCACGGCGTTTTGCGTCTCGTGTTGGAGCTCGATGGCGAGGTCATTCAACGGGCCGATCCGCACATTGGACTCCTGCACCGCGCCACCGAAAAGCTGGCGGAGAGCAAAACCTATATCCAGGCGCTGCCGTATATGGACCGCCTGGACTATGTGTCCATGATGTGTAACGAGCACGCGTATTGCCTGGCTATTGAAAAGCTGCTGGGCATTGAGGTGCCGATTCGCGCGCAGTACATCCGTGTGATGTTCTCGGAAATTACGCGCCTGCTCAATCACCTGATGTGGCTGGGCTCGCACGGCAATGACTGCGGTAGTTCCACAATTCTGATTTACACCTTCCGCGAGCGCGAAGACCTGTTTGACATGTACGAAGCGGCCAGTGGCGCGCGCATGCATGCAGCGTACTTTCGGCCGGGCGGTGTGTACCGCGACTTGCCCGACACCATGCCCCAGTACAAGGCGAGCAAGGTGCGCAATGCCAAGGGCGTGGCTGCACTGAACCAAAATCGCCAGGGCTCCCTGCTCGATTTCATTGACGATTTCACGCAGCGCTTTCCGGCGTGCTTGGACGAGTACCACACGCTGCTCACCGAGAACCGTATCTGGAAACAACGTACGGTCAACATTGGCATCGTCACACCAGAGCGCGCCCTCAATATGGGCTTTACGGGCCCGATGTTGCGTGGCTCTGGCATCGCATGGGACTTGCGTAAAAAGCAGCCCTATGAGGTCTACGACAAGATGGACTTTGACATCCCTGTGGGAAAAACCGGTGACGTCTACGACCGTTACCTGGTACGCATGGAAGAAATGAAGCAGTCCAATCGCATCATCCAGCAGTGCGTGGCGTGGCTCCAAGCAGATTCGGCAAAAGGTGCCGGCCCGGTCATCACCGACAACCACAAGGTGGCTGCGCCGTCTCGCGAATCCATGAAGACCAATATGGAAGGCCTGATTCACCACTTCAAGCTGTTTACCGAAGGCTTTCATGTGCCCGAAGGTGAGGCCTATGCGGCGGTGGAGCACCCGAAAGGGGAGTTCGGCATTTACATCGTCAGCGATGGTGCCAACAAGCCCTATCGTTTGAAAATTCGCCCACCGGGTTATGCCCATCTGGCGGGACTGAATGAAATGGCCAAAGGCCACATGATCGCGGATGCGGTGTCCATCATCGGCACCATGGATATTGTTTTTGGAGAGATTGATCGATGATCTCCGACGCTACCAAAGCTCGCTTCGCTAAAGAAGTGTCCAAGTACCCCGCTGACCAGAAACAGTCGGCAGTAATGGCATGCCTGTCCATCGTCCAGCAAGAGCTGGGTTATGTCGGCACCGACAGCGAAAAAATAGTCGCGGACTACCTGGGCATGGCCCCGATGGCCGTGCATGAAGTCACCACGTTCTACAACATGTACAACCAGCGCCCTGTGGGCAAGTACAAGTTGAACGTGTGTACCAACCTGCCATGTCAGTTGCGCGACGGTACCAAGGCGCTTAAATACCTTGAAGGCAAGCTAGGCGTCGCAATGGGCGAAACCACAGCGGATGGTTTATTCACGCTGCAGCAAAGCGAGTGTCTGGGTGCTTGCGCCGACTCACCGGTTCTGCTGGTGAACGACCGATCGATGTGCAGCTTTATGTCGAATGAAAAACTGGACCAGTTGGTCGACGGTCTACGTGCGGCGGAGGGTAAGTAATGAACGCCGACAAAATCCTTTCGCAATTCAACGCGACCGGCGTGGAAACCTGTTTCCACGATCGCCACATCAATCCGCAGATTTTCGCGGGTTTGAACGGTTCCAACTGGAGCCTTAAGGACTACGAAGCACGTGGTGGCTACCAGGCTTTGCGCAAAATTCTGGGTAAAGATGGCGCAGCACCGAACAGTGACACGGGTATTGCGGGCATGACGCAAGACCAGGTGATCGCGACGGTCAAAGAATCTGCTTTGCGTGGTCGTGGTGGTGCGGGTTTCCCAACCGGACTCAAGTGGAGCTTCATGCCTCGCCAGTTTCCTGGTCAAAAATACCTGGTCTGCAACTCGGATGAAGGTGAGCCCGGCACTTGCAAAGACCGCGATATTTTGCAATTCAATCCGCATATCGTGATTGAAGGCATGGCCATCGCAGCCTATGCCATGGGTATCTCTGTGGGCTACAACTACATTCACGGCGAAATTTTTTCCGCCTATGACCGTTTTGAAGAAGCGCTGGAAGAGGCGCGTGCCGCCGGACTGTTGGGCAACAACATTCTGGGCAGCAACTTCAGCTTCCAGCTGCATGCGGCGCATGGATTTGGTGCCTACATTTGTGGCGAAGAAACCGCTTTGCTGGAGTCACTCGAAGGTAAGAAAGGGCAGCCCCGTTTCAAGCCGCCATTCCCCGCCAGCTTTGGTTTGTATGGCAAGCCTACAACTATCAACAACACCGAAACGTTTGCAGCCGTGCCATGGATCATCCGCAATGGTGGACAAGCCTATCTGGAGTGCGGAAAACCCAATAACGGTGGCACCAAGATCTACTCCATCAGTGGGGATGTCGAGCGTCCTGGCAATTACGAAATCCCCATGGGAACGCCGTTTGCCAAGCTGCTCGAACTCGCCGGTGGTGTGCGTGCCGGGCGCCAGCTCAAGGCGGTGATTCCTGGTGGATCATCGTCGCCGGTGTTGCCTGCGTCCATCATGATGGAATGCACTATGGACTATGACTCGATTTCCAAAGCCGGCTCCATGCTGGGCTCTGGCGCGGTGATCGTGCTGGATGACAGCCGCTGCATGGTCAAGGCCCTGCAACGCCTTTCGTACTTCTACATGCATGAGTCTTGCGGCCAGTGCACACCATGCCGCGAAGGTACAGGTTGGTTGTCCCGTATGGTGGATCGCATTGTGAATGGCCAAGGGCGCCCTAGCGACCTAGATCTGCTGGACAACGTTTCGGAGAGCATCATGGGCCGTACCATTTGTGCGCTTGGCGATGCGGCAGCCATGCCCGTTCGCGCCATGATCAAACATTATCGGCATGAGTTCGCGCATTTGATCGAGCACAAGTCCAGCATGGTAAATGCGGCGGTGGAAAGCTAACAATGATTGAAATTGAACTCGACGGCAAGAAGGTAGACATTGTTGAAGGCAGCATGATCATGCATGCCGCCGACAAAGCTGGCACCTATATTCCCCATTTTTGTTATCACAAGAAGCTGAGCATCGCGGCCAACTGCCGTATGTGCTTGGTGGATGTGGAAAAAATGCCCAAGCCTATGCCTGCCTGCGCCACACCGGTGACACAGGGCATGATCGTTCGAACCAAGAGCGACAAGGCCATCAAGGCGCAAAAGTCGGTGATGGAATTTTTGCTGATCAATCACCCGCTGGACTGCCCGATCTGTGATCAGGGTGGCGAGTGCCAGTTGCAGGATTTGGCTGTGGGTTATGGTGGTTCAACCTCCCGCTACGACGAAGAAAAACGCGTGGTGCCTGTCAAAGATGTAGGCCCACTGATTTCCATGCAGGAAATGAGCCGTTGTATCCATTGCACCCGCTGTGTTCGTTTTGGCCAAGAAGTAGCCGGCGTGATGGAGCTGGGCATGTCGCACCGTGGTGAGCATGCCGAAATTGAAACCTTTGTGGGTAACACGGTTGACTCCGAGCTTTCGGGCAACATGATTGATATTTGCCCCGTGGGGGCGTTGACCAGCAAGCCTTTCCGCTACAGCGCCCGCACGTGGGAGTTGTCGCGCCGGAAGTCGGTCAGTCCGCATGACTCCACCGGTGCCAACCTGATTGTTCAGGTCAAAAACAACAAAGTGTTGCGCGTTGTGCCGCTGGAAAACGAAGCGATCAACGAGTGCTGGATTGCAGACCGCGATCGTTTCTCCTACGAAGCACTGAATGGTGACGAGCGACTGACCACGCCCATGATCAAGCAGGGTGGTAAGTGGGAAAGCGTGGACTGGCAAACCGCCTTGGAATATGTGGCCAACGGCCTGAAGCAAATCAAGGCCAACCATGGAGCCGGTGCTATCGGTGCATTGGTCAGCCCACACAGCACGCTCGAGGAGTTGTACCTGACTGGCGCGGTGATGCGTGGTTTGGGCAGCGAAAATATTGACTACCGTCTGCGCAATGCAGAGTTCGAAGTGGCACCAGGTGCGCGTTACCTTGGCACCTCAATTGCATCATTGTCTCAATTGCAGCGCGTGCTGGTCGTAGGCTCCAATCTGCGCAAAGACCACCCCTTGTTCGCACAGCGTATTCGACAAGCCACCAAATTGGGTTGCGCCGTGCATGTGGTTACCGACCGCATGACCGACTGGGCCTTGCCTGTTGCCAACACGGTCACGGTTGCAGCGGATCAATGGCTGCAAGCCTTGGCCGACATTGCAGCGGCTGTAGCTGCAGAGAAGGGCGTTGCCGCGCCAGTGGCCGGGAACGCTAACGTGACGGCACAGGCGATCGCCAAGTCGCTTTCGGGTGGTGACCGCAAGGCCATTTTGTTGGGTAATGCCGCGGCACACCACGCACAGGCTTCCGGTTTGCTCGGCATTGCCAACTGGATTGCAAGCCAGACCGGCGCGACAGTGGGCTACTTGTCGGAAGCGGCCAATACCGTGGGTGCACAGCTCGCAGGTGCGCGTCCGGGAGCCGGTGGCCTGAATGCGGGGCAAATGTTGTCTGGGGGATTGAAGGCGGCGGTTCTGCTGAACAACGAGCCGCAATACGATTCCGCTCTCGGTTCTGCTGCCGTGCAAAGCCTCGCTACGGCAGAGATGGTCATCACCATGAGCCCGTTCAAGGCGAACATGGAGTTCAGCGATGTGCTGTTGCCTATTGCACCGTTTACCGAAACGTCGGGAACGTTCGTCAACGCCGAAGGCCGTGTTCAGGGCTTCCATGCGGTGGTCAAGCCTCTGGGCGATACCCGTCCGGCTTGGAAAGTCTTGCGAGTTCTGGCCAATATGTTGAGCCTGCCGGGCTTTGCTTTTGAGTCGTCGCAGGACGTGTTGGCCGATATGCACCAAAGCAATGGCGGCGTGCCTGAGTTCGCACCAGCCAGTGCATTGAACAACAGCGCTTCTATGCCTTCCGAAATAACGGCGGCTGCTGGTTCGCCAGCTGTCGTGGGCATTTATCAGTTGGACAGCATTGTTCGCCGAGCAACGTCACTCCAATTGACATCTGATGCGCGTAGCGCTGCCGCACCAGCGTCGGCGCAGGAGGCACAAGCATGATCGACCTGTTGTACAACACCGGCTTAGGTCTGTTTACCCATCCATTGTGGGCCGCCGTAGTGTGGCCAACGATGTGGACGTTGATCAAAATCGTGGTCGTGGTTTTGCCGCTGATGGGCGCGGTGGCTTATCTAACATTGTGGGAACGCAAGTTTTTGGGGTGGATGCAAGTTCGCTTAGGCCCCAACCGCGTGGGTCCATGGGGACTGCTGCAGCCTATTGCGGATGCGCTCAAACTGTTGACCAAAGAAATTTTGGTTCCAGCCGCTGCCAACAAAAGTCTGTTTTTCATTGGCCCTGTTCTGACCATCATGCCAGCGATGGCGGCGTGGGCTGTGGTGCCATTTGGTCCTGAAGTGGCGTTGTCCAATATCAATGCGGGTTTGCTTTTCGTGATGGCTATCACCTCCATGGAAGTCTATGGCGTGGTGATCGCGGGCTGGGCGTCCAACTCCAAGTACGCTTTTCTGGGGGCACTGCGCGCTTCTGCGCAAATGGTGAGCTACGAGATCGCGATGGGCTTCTGCCTGGTTATCGTACTGATGGTTTCGGGCAGCATGAATCTGAGCGAAATTGTGACCAGTCAGGGCAAAGGCGAATTCGCAAACATGGGCCTGTCGTTCCTGTCCTGGAACTGGCTGCCTCTGCTGCCTATCTTCGTGGTCTATATCGTGTCCGGCTTGGCTGAAACCAATCGCCACCCGTTTGACGTGGTGGAAGGCGAGGCCGAAATTGTGGCCGGTCACATGGTGGAGTACTCCGGCATGTCTTACGCCATGTTCTACCTGGCTGAATACGCCAATATGTGGCTGATTTCGATTCTGGCTTCGACCATGTTCCTGGGGGGCTGGTTGTCGCCAGTGGCCATGTTGGACTGGATTCCTGGTTGGATCTGGCTGGGGTTGAAGACGTGTGCCGTCGTTAGTCTGTTTATTTGGGTGCGTGCCACTTTTCCGCGCTATCGCTATGACCAGATCATGCGTTTGGGTTGGAAGGTATTTATCCCCGTTACCTTGTTCTGGCTGGTCGTCGTTGGCGTCTGGATGCAGACCTCTCTGAATATTTGGAAGTGAGGGAACACACCATGTCTTCAAACACTTCTGCCCGTATGCCTTCCGCTTTTTCTATCAAAGACTTTCTTTACAGCTTTTTGTTGATCGAATTGCTCAAGGGGCTGGCGCTCACCGGCCGCTACCTGTTCCGTCGAAAAATCACGGTGCAATTCCCCGAGGAAAAAACACCGTTGTCGCCACGTTTTCGTGGCCTGCATGCGCTGCGTCGGTATGAAAATGGCGAAGAGCGCTGCATTGCCTGCAAGCTGTGCGAAGCGGTTTGCCCTGCCATGGCCATCACGATCGAATCGGATGTGCGTGCAGACGGCTCACGTCGTACGACGCGCTATGACATCGACTTGACCAAATGCATTTTCTGCGGTTTTTGCGAAGAAAGCTGCCCGGTTGATTCGATTGTTGAGACGCACATTCTCGAGTACCACGGTGAAAAACGGGGCGATCTGTACTTCACCAAAGAGATGCTGTTGGCTGTTGGGGATCGCTATGAGAGCGAAATCGCTGCTAATAAGCAGGCTGATGCCAAGTACCGCTGATCCGTCGCAAGAAAGAAGCTGAATTATGAGTGTCACGACTGGTCTGTTTTACGTCTTCTCGGCAGTCATGCTGATTGCCGCGTTTCGTGTGATTACTGCACGCAACCCGGTGCATGCTGTTTTATTTTTGGTATTGACGTTCTTCCAGGCCGCCATGGTCTGGATGCTGCTCAAGGCAGAGTTTCTGTCCATCGTCTTGGTGCTGGTGTATGTTGGTGCGGTGATGGTTTTGTTCCTGTTCGTCGTGATGATGATGGACATCAACGTCGAAAACTTGCGGGTGGGTTTTTGGAAGCACTTTCCCTTGGCTGCGCTGGTTGGTGTAGTGATTGCGCTTGAAATGTCGGCCGTGCTGATGGGCGGTTTCCGCGTGGTCGACGACCCGCAGGCTGCCGTAGCGGTGGCAGGGGCATCCAACACCAAAGAACTGGGCAAATTGCTCTACACCCAATACCTGTACCCGCTGGAAGTGGCTGCAGCCATTTTGCTGGTGGCCATGATTGCAGCCATTGCGCTGACATTGCGTGCCCGTAAAGACAGCAAATACGTGAGTCCCGGCGAGCAGGTGCGTGTCAAGGCGCGTGATCGCATGGTGGTTCTCAAGATGGAAGCAACACGTGAGGCTGCAGAGCCTGCACCAGCAAGTACGCAAGCGGAGGCAAAAGTATGACTTTGACACTTGGGCATTTTTTGTCGCTGGGCGGCATGCTGTTTGCATTATCAGTGGTCGGCATTTTTCTGAACCGCAAGAACCTGATTGTGTTGTTGATGGCCATTGAGCTGATGCTGCTGGCGGTCAACACCAATTTCGTGGCGTTCTCACATTACCTGCACGATATGCATGGGCAGATTTTTGTATTTTTTATTCTGACCGTCGCAGCGGCCGAGTCGGCCATCGGTCTGGCCATTTTGGTGCTGCTGTTCCGTAACAAGTCCAGCATCAATGTGGACGAACTCAACACGCTCAAGGGTTAATAAGATGAGTCAAACCCTTTCTGCTTCTACATTGCTGGTTGTGCCGTTGGCACCGTTGGTCGGCTCACTTTTGGCGGGTGTTTTTGGTACGCAATTTGGGGGCAATTGGATTGGCCGTCGATTGAGCCACTCGCTGACCATTCTCGGCGTGTTGGTGGCATTTGTCCTTTCCGCGCTTACGCTCAAGTCAGTCGCATTGGAAGGTGCCCGCTTTAGCGAAACTCTCTACACCTGGATGGTTGTTGGCGGCCTGAAGATGGAGATCGGCTTCCTGGTCGATGGCCTCACCGCCATGATGATGTGCGTGGTGACCTTTGTGTCGCTCATGGTGCACATCTACACCATTGGCTACATGGAAGAAGATGAGGGCTACAACCGCTTCTTCGCCTACATCTCTCTGTTTACCTTTTCCATGCTGATGCTGGTGATGAGTAACAACCTGCTCCAATTGTTCTTCGGCTGGGAAGCCGTGGGCCTGGTGTCGTACTTGCTCATTGGATTCTGGTTCAACAAGCCCACCGCCATCTTTGCGAACATGAAAGCGTTTCTGGTTAACCGCGTGGGTGACTTTGGATTCATCTTGGGTATCGGCTTGATCGTTGCCTTTGCCGGTACGTTGAACTACGCCGAAGTGTTTGCCAAAGCGGAAGAATTGTCGGCCCTGTCGTTCCCCGGCACACAGTGGATGCTGATAACGGTCATTTGTATTTGCCTGTTCATTGGCGCCATGGGCAAGTCTGCACAGTTCCCCTTGCATGTCTGGTTGCCGGACTCCATGGAAGGTCCCACGCCCATTTCTGCGCTCATTCACGCGGCAACCATGGTGACGGCGGGTATTTTTATGGTGGCTCGCATGTCACCGCTGTTTGAGCTAAGCGATACAGCGCTCAACTTCATCATGACCATTGGTGCCATTACGGCGCTGTTCATGGGTTTCTTGGGCATCATTCAAAACGATATCAAGCGCGTAGTGGCGTACTCCACGCTGTCGCAGCTGGGCTATATGACGGTAGCGCTGGGTGCCTCTGCGTACTCGGTCGCCGTTTTTCACTTGATGACACATGCCTTCTTCAAGGCCTTGTTGTTCCTTGGTGCGGGCTCGGTCATCATGGGTGTGCACCACAACCAAGATATTCGTTGGATGGGCGGTCTGCGTAAGTACATGCCCATCACCTGGATCACTTCTTTGCTGGGTTCGCTGGCGTTGATTGGTACGCCGCTGTTTGCTGGTTTCTATTCCAAAGACAGCATCATTGAAGCGGTTCTGGAGAGCC
>JBEEJM010000252.1:0-8781 GCA_041169205.1 Pseudomonadota bacterium
GCCCTGGGCGCTCCTTGGGTCAGGTGCTGCCGCGCACAACCAACTGGTAGCCCACGTCAATGCAGGTGGGCTCTACCGTTTCAGCGCGCATGAGTTGAATCAGCATTTGCGCGGCGACGTGGCCAATGTCCGCGCGGGGTGTTCTGACGGTGGTCAGTGGGGGCAGCATTTGGTCGCTGCCAGTGAGGTCATTGAACCCTGCCACGGCCACACGGCTGGGTATGGCAATGCCCAGGCGCAATGCCGCCAGGGCTGCGCCTTGGGCAAGGTCGTCGTTGCAAAAAAAGATGGCGTCCACCGGCGGTTGTTGTCCGATGATTTGCTCGAACATCTGGGCACCCAATGAGATGGACGAGGGCGCTGGGTTGAGCCATTCCAAGGTGGCGTCAAACAGACCTGCCTCCCTCAAGGCTTGCCGCCAGCCTTCCAGACGTTGCAGAGTGCGCGGGTCGAGCTGGGCCGCCGCAAACGCAATGCGACGGTAGCCACGCGCTAGCAGGTGGCGGGTGAGATCGGCCCCCGCATCTTTTTGCGAGAAACCCACGCAGTACACCCCGTTTGGGCCCGAGGCGGCCATCAAGTGCACGCAGGGAACGCCACTTTGCGCGATGAGTGCCTTGGTCGCGTCGTTGCGTTCCAGCCCGGTGACGACGAGTCCGGCGGGTCGGTGCAGCAGTTGCTCGCGCAGCAGCGTTTCTTCTTCGCTGGGGTCGTAGTGGGTAATGCCAATCAGGGTCTGGTAGCCCGATTGGCGTAGCGTGCGCTGCAAGGCCTCGAGCAAGTCCACAAACAAGGCATTGGACAGCATGGGAATGAGCACCGCCACGTGGCTGCTCTGCCCCGATGCCAGCGCCCGCGCCGCTGGGTTGGGCACATAGCCCAGTGTGTTGGCGGCGGCCTGTACTTTGGCAATCAGGGCCGGGTCGACCGCGCGCTCTCCCCGCAGTGCCCGCGACACCGTAATGGGGCTGACGCCGGCGAGTTGCGCTACGTCGGCAAGGGTGATACGACCGGTGGCACGGGGGCGAAGGGGGGCGCTCATGTCCTAGGGTAACTACTAATAACGAATAAACAATGTTCGCATAGGATAGCGCTATCCCAATATTTTTGCCTTATTTTTTCCCATTTGGACAGCGCTAGCCAGCTATTTATCGTCATGTATTCCATTGTCATCATGGGTGTCGCCGGTTGCGGTAAGTCGAGTCTGGGCGTGGGGGTTGCCCACGCTTGTGGCTTGCCGCTAGTCGAGGGCGATGACCACCACAGCGATAGCAATCGCCAAAAAATGCAGCAAGGTACGGCGTTGACTGACGCAGACCGCGAAGGTTGGCTGGCCACGCTGAGCGATGTGTTGCGCCTGAACCCAGGCGGTGTAGTCGTCACTTGCTCGGCGCTCAAGCGGGCCTACCGCGACCGACTGCGGCAGGCCGCGCCAGGGCTGCGTTTTGTGTTTTTGGATATCACACAGGCGCAAGCGCAGGCCAGGGTTTCGGCGCGCGCACCGCAGCACTTTTTCTCTACAAGTTTGGTCGACAACCAGTTTGCGACGCTGGAGTCGCCCGTCGGGGAGGCTGGCGTGTTGCGTCTGGATGCGCTGCTTACTCTGCAGCAATTGCAAACCGAAGTCAGCCAATGGCTGCAAACCACACAGGAGCCCGCATGAGCACACCCACCAGCGAACCGACGAGTCAAGTCAGCAGCCGATTCACCCACATTACCAACGCACTGATGGCTGCCAGCCTGGGGGTCATGGCGGTGGCGGTGTTTGTGAATGTGGTGTTGCGTTACGGCTTTGGCAGCGGCGTGGCCGCCAGTGAAGAGCTCTCGCGCCTGCTCTTTGTATGGATGGTGTTTATTGGTGCCACGGCGGCGTACCCGGCGGGTGAGCACATGGCGTTTACCAGTCTGGTGGGCAGCCTGCAAAAGCGGCCAACCGCCATGGCGCTGATGACGGCGGTGATTCGCTTGCTGGTGTTGTTGGCCTGCGTGCTGTTGGGCCGTGGCGCCTGGCAGCAAGTGGTAGTGGGATTGGATAGCTATTCGGTGGTGTTGGGCTACCCCACCGCCTTGCTGCCCTTGCCAGCGCTGCTGTGCTCCACCGCCATCGGCGCGATGGCGTTATGGGAATTGATTCAACGCACGCCGCTGGACCTCGGTCACGGCGCGGAAATGGACTAAGGGACTGCACACCATGACTAACGAAGCACAAGCATTTATCGTTTTCTCTGTGGGCATGTTGCTGCTCATGGGCATTGGCATGAACATGGGCCTGGCGCTGGTGCTCACTGGCGCAGGCATGGCCTACGTGTTGCAGTTCTGGGATACCCAGCTGTTAGCCCAAAACTTGGTGGCAGGGGTGGATAGTTTTCCGCTGCTGGCCGTGCCATTTTTCATTCTGGCGGGCGAGCTGATGAACTCTGGCGGCATCAGCCGCCGCATCATCGCCATGGCCCAGGCCTGGGTAGGCCACATTCGGGGTGGCTTGGGGTTTGTGGCCATTGGTGCCGCCGTGCTCATGGCCAGCATGAGTGGTTCGGCCTTGGCAGACACCGCTGCGCTCGCCACGATCTTGATGCCCATGATGCGCCAGCAGGGCTACCCCATGCACACCTCGGCGGGCTTGATTGCGTCGGGCGGCATCATCGCGCCCATCATTCCGCCCAGCATGCCGTTTGTGATTTATGGCGTGACCACCAATACGTCCATCTCGGCCCTGTTTATCTCCGGCATCGTGCCTGGCCTCATCATGGGCGTGGGACTGGTCATTGCCTGGAAGCTGGTGCTGCGCAAAATCGATTTGCCCGAAGGCAAGCCCCTGCCATTGCGTGAACGTCTGCAGGCCACGCTGAAAGCCTTCTGGGCCATGTTGATGCCCTTGATCATCATTGGTGGCATGAAGAGTGGCGTGTTCACGCCCACCGAAGCAGCCGTGGTCGCTGCGTTCTACGCCCTGGTGGTGGCACTGTTTGTGCACCGCGAGATGAAGGTTGTCGAGGTGTATGGCGTGCTGGTGCGTGCTGCAAAAACCACTGCCATCGTCATGTTCCTGTGTGCCGGTGCGCAAGTGGCCAGCTACATGATTACCTTGGCCGATTTGCCCAGTGTGCTGACTGGCTGGTTGGGCCCGCTGGTCGAGAGCCCGCGCTTGCTGATGTTTGTGATGATGGTGGTGCTGATTGTGGTGGGCACTGCGCTCGACCTGACGCCTACGATATTGATCTTCGCCCCAGTGATGTTGCCCATCGCGGTGAAGGCAGGCATTGACCCGGTGTACTTTGGACTCATGTTTGTGCTCAATGGCGCTATTGGTCTGATTACGCCCCCGGTGGGTACGGTGCTCAATGTGGTGGCCGGTGTCGGGCGGTTGCCTTTGCACCAGGTCATCAAGGGCGTCAACCCCTTCCTTATTACCTATACCCTGATTTTGTTTTCGTTTGTTTTGTTTCCGCAGATCGTGACCGCGCCAGTGGCGTGGATGCGATAAATTTTTAACCCAGGAGATCCCCATGACCTTTCTTCGTCGCACCCTTATCGCGGCCACCGCAGCAGCCCTGCTGGGCGCATCGTTTTCTGCACTGGCGCAGGACATCAAACCCCGCCTGATCCGCTTTGGCTATGGCCTCAACGAGCAAAGCAACCAGGGCCGTGCGGCCAAGGTGTTCGCTGACGCGGTGGACAAAGCCTCCGGTGGCAAGATGAAAGTGCGCGCCATCGGTGCCGCGGCCCTGGGCCCAGATACCCAGATGCAGCAGTCACTCATCGGTGGCGCGCAAGAGATGATGGTCGGCTCTACCGCCACGTTGGTGGGCATCACCAAAGAGATGGCGTTGTGGGACAGCCCGTTTCTGATCAGCAGTGCCAAGGAAGCCGATGCCCTGCTGGACGGACCAGTGGGCGACAAGGTTCGCGCCAAGTTGCAGGAAAAAGGCTTGGTCGGCCTGGCCTATTGGGAAAACGGGTTTCGCAACTTAACCAATAGCAAGCGCGCCATTACCAAGATGGAAGACCTGGACGGCATCAAGTTGCGTGTCATGCAAAACAATGTGTTCCTGACCAGCTTCAAGACCCTGGGTGCGAACGCCGTGCCCATGGCTTTCTCGGAGTTGTTCAGCGCTCTGGAAACCAATACGGTGGACGGACAAGAAAACCCCTTCAACACCATTCTGTCAAGCAAGTTTTATGAAGTGCAGAAGTACATGACGGTGACCAACCACGTGTACAGCCCCTGGATCGTTCTGGTGAGCAAAAAGTGGTGGGATCAGTTGTCCAAAGATGAGCAAAAAATCTTGCAAGATGCCGCCAAAACCAGCCGTGATTTCGAGCGCAAAGACACCCGTGAAGAAGCCTCTAAGGCGGTTGCAGATTTGAAAGCCAAAGGCATGCAGGTGAACGAACTGTCGCCCGCAGAGTCCGCGCGCATGCGTGACAAGTTGACGCGTGTGTACGCGCAGATTGGCACCGATGTGGGGATGGACTTGTGGAACGAAACGCAGGGCGAATTGGCAAAAATTCGCGCCAAAAAGTAAGCAGTTTGATGCGACTCAGTGGGAGTCCATCAGCTCGGAGAGCCGCAAGCTCACCCACTGGCCTTCGGCGTCGCTGAGGCCGGTTTCACTCCCCATCAGACCCTGGCGAATACGGCTGACGATGTCAGCCTTTTCTACGCCCAACTCCCACATGCGGGTGTTGGCCTGCTCCACTAAGGCGCCGGCCAGGTCTTCACATAACTCGTAGCGCGCCAAGACCTCTGCTTGCGTTGCTTGCAGCTTGGTACGGCCGGGACTGCGGTACAGGTCGAGAAACGACTCGGGAATAACAATCTGGCTGTCTTCAGACATGGGCGCTACGCTGGCGGCATTTATTTTTCGATGGTCAACAGCTCGATGTCAAACGTCAATATGGCACCGGGAGGCACCACACCCGCCGCCCCACGGTCACCGTAAGCGGTGGCAGCCGGGCAGGTGAGCGTGGCTTTGCCGCCGACCTTGATTTTTTGCACACCTTCGGTCCAGCAGGGGATGACACGGTTCAGCGGAAAGGTGGCCGGTGCATTGCGCTTGTACGAGCTGTCAAATTCCTTGCCATCGGCCAAGGTGCCGCGGTAATGCACTTTGACGGTGTCGCTGGCTTTGGGCATGGCGCCTGTGCCCACGGTGGTGTGTGAGATTTTGACGCCAGATGGGAGTGTTTCGTCTGTGGCAGCATGGCAAACCAATGCGCCTAAGGTCAACGGAAGCAGGGCAATCAGAGACTTAAATTTGTAACGCATATTGAGTAAGCTTTTGGGGTGGGGTGTGGAATACGGACTTATCGAAGTCGAAGTGCTTGGCTGTGCAGTTTGAAGGTAGAGACGACTTGGGCTAGCAGCTGGGCCTGCTCGCGCAAACTCTCTGCCGCTGCGGCCGACTCTTCTACCAGCGCTGCGTTTTGTTGGGTCATTTGATCCAATTCGGCGACGGTTTTGTTGACCTCGCCAATCCCCTTGCTCTGCTCGTTGGCCGCCGAAGATATTTCGCCAATCATGTCGGAAACACGCTGCACCGACCCCACTATTTCGGTCATGGTTGCACCCGCCTGGGCGACCAGCCGCGAGCCGGAGTCCACCTTCTCCACCGACACACTAATGAGCGTTTTAATTTCTTTGGCTGCTTCGGCAGAGCGCCCCGCCAGACTACGTACTTCACTGGCCACCACCGCAAAGCCACGTCCTTGCTCTCCCGCACGCGCCGCCTCTACGGCCGCATTGAGGGCCAAAATATTGGTCTGAAATGCGATACCGTCAATCACACTGATGATGTCCGAGATTTTTCGGGCACTGCTGTTGATCTCATTCATGGTGGCAACCACCTGTGACACCACTACGCCGCCGCGTGCGGCCACTTCAGCCGCACTAGATGCAAGCTGATTGGCCTGGCGCGCAGAGTCTGCCGATTGCGCGACCGTTCCCGTGAGTTGCTCCGTCGATGCCGATGCCCTCTGCAGGTTGCTAGCGGTCTGTTCCGTGCGCATGCTTAAGTCCTGGTTGCCGGTGGCAATTTCGCTGCTGGCAAGACGTATGGACTCTGAAGAATCGCGTACCGTGCTGATGGACTGGTTGAGTTGACTCGCCATGGTGCCCAGTGCACGCACGAGATCGCCGAGTTCGTCGGTCCGATCGGTCTGGGCGTCGACGGTGAGATTGCCGTGGGCTACTTCATCGGCGATGACAATGGCCTGTGCCAGTTCGGCCGTTATTTTGCGCTGCATCATCCAGGACAGGCCCACAGCCACGCCGCCAGCAACGAATGCCAAGGCGGCAAGCATCCAACTGATGCGGCTGGCTTTATCTTGCGAAGAAACAATGGCCATGTTCGACTTGGCTTCGATGTGCATCGTTGTGGTGGCGGAGGTCTTGATCAGGTCTTTGAAGGTGGCATCGGCCCGTTGCATTGCCGCAATGCCCGTGTTGGCATCGACAGATGAAAACTTGATGGCTGCATCGGCCTGCTTGGCATAGATGTCTATGAGTGCAAGCGTTGCCTTGCCATCTTTTTGCAACTGCTCGTCGTCGTCAGCTCCAGTGGTGAGCGTGTCCACCATGTGCTTGACACTGTCAAGTTGCTTGCCAAAGTCGGCACGCAGTAACTTGATCTTGTCATCTTCGAGTGACCCCACAATGGCAACCGTGCGGTAGACATTGGCGTGCACTTCAGCCAATTGCTGGTTCGCGCTGGCCGTCGTTTTGAAGTCTGCCAGGCTGCTTCGGGACGATGCAAGCCCGGCCTGCGCTTGGCCATTGAGTAAGTAGGTACTTATTTGCCCAGCAATCAGCACCACAGCCGCCGTAAGCACTGGCGCTGCCAACAACTTCATTCCAAGTTTCATGGGGTCTCCCAATCAATAGGCCAATAGGGCCCTGAACTTCAAATCGAAGCGGGTACTTATTTGTAAATGCCGGCGCAAACCGCCATGTCGTCTAAATGCTCGCAGTACATCGATTTGGGTTCAATTTTTTTGGTGGTGGGGTTGGTGAATTTGTAGTCTTGCCAAAACGTGCCTTTGCTCTTGGCCAATTCCACCCGCTCTTTGACATAGGGCTTGCCGTCGATGTCGAGCATGTCGATCAGGTTCTCCCCCACCAATTTGGTGTTCGCACCGTGCGCGCGGACCGTGCCGTCCAGACCATAGACCACCAGGTAGAGATCCCGATCGACCCATTTGGCATTCTTGGTATTGACCTCTGCAAAAATTTTCGCCTTATCGCCACCGGCCGCCTTGATGGCGATTACGCCTTTTTTTACCATGGCGGTTGCTTCGGCGGCCGTGGCTTTCGCCTGGGCAAAAGCAGCCGTGGGCAAGCCTATTGCGGCAATGGACAAAGCCAGTGTGGTGGCGCTAAGCAGTCGTTTCATGGTCGCTCCTGTGGGTGGATAAATCGAAGTGAATCATTTATACCTTAGCCAGCGCATTCTGGGCAACAGATTGGGCCCGTGCCCATGCAGAAACAGGGCGCGTTCAGGTCTGGGCCAGCACTTCCAAGGCATCCGCTATGCGGGTCTTGGTTTCGGTGGAGAGGGGCTCCAATTGCGATGCCAGTGATTCCAGTGCCGCAAGTCCGCCGGCGCGCAGTTCAGCAATGCTTTGCCCTGCTACTTTGGGTGATTCAAACGCCAGGCTTTGCAGCAGCACCTCACCCTTGTCGTCCACAAGCTTGAAATAGAACTTGCC
Source organism: Pseudomonadota bacterium (assembly GCA_041169205.1). Lineage (GTDB taxonomy): Bacteria > Pseudomonadota > Gammaproteobacteria > Burkholderiales > Burkholderiaceae_C > Allorhodoferax. The sequence continues at coordinate 7,708 of JBEEJM010000252.1, forward strand.
GTCTTTTTCTCGGTACTGCTTAAATATCGCGGTTGTCGTTTTGACCAACTTGCCGGTGTCAGCGGGCTCAGCGCTGCGCAGCGAGCGCAAGCCCACGGCGTGACGCAGCTGTGCCATGAACGGGATAGTGATGGCCCGGGCCTTTTGGGCCCCCGCAAGCAGCGCTGCCTCGATGCGCTCGGGGTGCGCCATCAGGTCTTCGTAGGTGGCGCGCATGGGCGCGATTTCTTGGTCAATGCGGTCCAGCAGCAGCGCCTTGGCATCGCCCCAGGCAATGCCGTCCGCATAGGCTTGGCGCAGTGCCGCAGTCTCGGTCTCACTGGCAAAGGCCTGGTAAATCTGGAACAACGCAGAGCCTTCGGTATCCTTGGGTTCGCCCGGCAGGCGCGAGTCGGTCTTGATGCCGGCAATTAGTTTCTGGAGCTGCGCACGGCTGCTGAACAACGGAATCGTGTTGTCGTAGCTCTTGCTCATCTTGCGACCATCCAGCCCGGGCAGCGTCGCCACCGACTCTTCAATCTCGGCCTGGGGTGCAACAAAATGTTCGCCATAGCGGTGGTTGAAACTGGCCGCCATGTCGCGCGCCATTTCGATGTGCTGAATCTGGTCGCGCCCGACCGGCACCTTGTGCGCGTTGAACATCAGAATGTCGGCACCCATCAGCACCGGGTACATGAACAGGCCTGCAGTGACTTCGGCATCGGGGTCTATGCCCGCAGCCGTATTTTTGTCCACTGAGGCCTTGTAGGCGTGGGCACGGTTGAGCACGCCTTTGCCAATCACGCAGGTCAAAAACCAGGTGAGCTCGGGAATCTCGGGCACATCGGACTGGCGGTAAAAAGTCACCTTTTCAGGATCGAGCCCTGCGGCCAACCAGCTTGCGGCAATTTCCAGCGTAGAGCGCTGAATTCGAGCGGGCTCACCAATCTTGATGAGCGCGTGGTAGTCCGCCAAAAAATAAAAACTCTCCACGCCTGCGCTCAGGCTGGCGCGCACAGCCGGGCGGATGGAGCCCACGTAGTTGCCCAGATGCGGGGTGCCCGAGGTGGTGATGCCGGTAAGAAAGCGAACGGA
>JBEEJM010000253.1:0-4552 GCA_041169205.1 Pseudomonadota bacterium
CCGCAGCGTGGCGGACTGCTGCTGGGCTTGTATTACGGCGGCACGGGAGTGGGCATTGTGGTGTCGGCGTGGCTGGTGCCTTGGGTGCTCGACCTGAGCGGCAACTATGCGCACGGCTGGCGCTGGGCCTGGTGGGCACTGGCCTTGCTGTGTGTGTTGGCCAGCATGCTGCTGCTGTGGCCGGCCCGTGTGATGGCTCAATGGGCGCAGCCCGTGGCAGCGGCGCAGGCTGCGCACCGGGTGTTTCGCTGGCAGCAGTTTAGGTTTGGGTTGGCGGGCTACACGCTGTTTGGTGTGGGCTATATCGGCTACATGACCTTTGTGGTGGCGCTCTTGCGCGCGCAGGGCAGCAGCGCGCAGGCTGTGACGGTGTTTTATGCCCTGCTGGGCGTGGCGGTGATGGCGTCGAGTCGCATCTGGGCCCGCCTGCTGGATCACCATAAAGACGGCAGGCCACTCGCGCTGCTCAATGTCTTGCTGGGTGTGGCCACGGTGCTGCCAGCGCTCACCCAGTGGTGGCCGCTGGTGCTGGCCTCGGGCCTGCTGTTTGGTGCGGTATTTTTGTCGGTGGTGGCGTCAACCACCGCACTGGTGCGGCACAACCTGCCGCCTGCGGCCTGGGCCGCGGGCATCAGCGCGTTCACCACCGTATTTGCGGCGGGGCAGATTGTCGGGCCCACGGTGGTCGGCTGGATTGCCGATGGCCCCGGCGGGTTGGCGCGCGGCCTGGTGTTCTCTGCCGCCGCTTTGTGGCTGGGGGCGGCGCTGGCCACGCGGCAGCGGGCTTTGTGATGGGATCGGTTGACCCGAGATAAATCTTAGGCCAACACCACGTCCTTGCCGGTGAGGCGTTTGGCCAGACCCTGGGCCAAGCGGTTGACGTTGCCGTAGATGGAGAGCTGCGGGTTCGCGCCGATGCTGGTGGGGAACAGCGAGCCGTCGTGGATCGAGAGGTTTTCCAGCTGCCAGTGCACACCGTCGGGGCGGGTTACGCCCAGCTTCTCATCGCCGGCTAGGCCGCACCCGCCCATTACGTGGGCGCAGCCGATCTTGGTCAGCAGGGGTTTCATGGGCAGCGCCTTGATGGCGGCTTCGGTGGCGGCCCAAGTGCGGGTGCCCTCAGCCAGTTCGTGGCCGGGGTAGACCATGGTGGCGCCTGCTTCAAACTGGATTTGCGCCATGGTGAGCATGGAGCGGCGTGCGCCTTCGAGCACGTAGTCGGTCAGCGGATAGTCCAGCAGCGGCGAGCCGTCGCCGCGCAGCTCCACCCGGCCGCCTGCGGCCTGCTCGTGGAAGCCGTCACGCATCAGCGCCAGCATGACGTTGGCATTGGGGTACTTGCGGTACAGCTCAGCCTGCTTCTCGCCAAAGCCGGGCAGGTTGGCGCCGAAGAACACCGGGTGCAGCGGTGCCACTTCCAGCTTGTAGCCAATCGGGCCGTCCACGGCCTGGGTGTGCATGAAGTGGTCGGAGTAGATGGACTGGGGGGCTCCGGCCCAGGCGGCGACGGTGTCTTTCATCACCGCCGTGGTGATGGCCACCGGGTGCAGGAAGGTGCGTGCGCCCAGGCGTTTGTGCGGATCGGGTGCGCCGGAGCGCAATAGCAGGGCCGGCGAGTTGATCGCACCACCGGCGAGCACAAAATGCTTTGCTACGATAGTTGTAGCGGCTTGTGCAGGATTGGCGGGCGCTGCATCGGGTTTGACCGCAATGCATTGCATGGCGGTGATGCGGCCATTGGCAATGATGAACTTTTCCACACGCGTCTCCACCAGCAGCGTGGCACCATGGTCCAGCGCGTAGGGGATGGTGGTGACCAGCATGGACTGCTTGGCGTTGGTGGGGCAGCCCATGCCGCAGGAGCCCAGGTTGTAGCAGCCCTTGACATTGCGCGGAATGACCTCAGCCTTGATGCCCAGCTTGGCCGCACCGCGGCGCAGCAGCTCGTTGTTCTCATTGGGCGCGACGGCCCAGGGCGTGATGTTCAGGCGCCGCTCGGCCTGGTCGAAATAGGGTGCAAGGTTCTCTTGCGTGAAGTCTTTCAGGCCAAACTTGTCTTGCCAGAACGTCAGCGTGTCGGCCGGTGTGCGGAAGGAGCTGGTCCAGTTGACGGTGGTGGTGCCGCCGACGCTGCGGCCTTGCAGGATGGTGATGCCTTTGTCTTTGGTCTTGCGGCCTGCGCCTTCCTGGTACAGCGAGGCATAGGCCTCGGTTTCGCGCTGCTTGAAGTCGGAGCTGGTCTTGAGTTGGCCTTCTTCGACGATGACGACGTTGAGGCCGGCCTTGGTGAGCAGCTCGGCGGTGATGCCGGCGCCCGCGCCGGAGCCGATGATGGCGACATCGCAGGTAATGGATGCAGGCACGCTACCGTGCTTGCCGCCCAGGACTTTCCAGCCGCGCTGGAGACCTTCGAGAATGGGATCGGGAATAGTGCTCATGGCATTCTTGTTGGGGTGGTGAGGCGCGTTATGCGAGCGCAACGGGGCCGGGATAGCCAAGCGTGGCCCATGATTCCTGGCTGGAGAAGTACGCAACGCACGCCAGATCGTGCAGGCCCTGGTAGACCTGGACGCGAAGCGACAAGCCAGCTTCGCGCATGGATTTCAGTGCGGCCGTGGTGTCGGCTACCGTGGCTTCTTCCCAGCTGGCGGACAGGCCGACGAGGCCCCGGCGGCCTGCCGCGGTGGCCAGCAGGCCCAGCAGCTGCGAGACTTCGGCTTGCACGCGTTCATGGTTCCTACCCAGGAACTGCTCCAGGCGCTCCAGCAAGCTGTCCAGGGTTCGCTGTTGTGCTGCAGCCTCTTTGGGCAGTGTGCCGTCCAGCATGGCTTGCGCCACGCGCGTCATCAGCAGTCGGGATGCGGGGCTGAGTTTGCCGTCCACCAAGCCGGGTTTCAGCAGCGCTACCGTGCCACCGACGATGGTCAGCGCTACGGCAGCGCCAATGCCCAGTTTTAGAAAACTTCTGCGCTTTAGGGGCGGAGTGTGGGTTGCCATGGGTTGTCTCTTCGCGGTCTGGGTGCTTTTATTTGGTCAGAAAGTCGAGGTACTTGGTGGCGAACTTTCCGTACGGAGGCCACATAAATTTGATGGCGCTAAAGCTCGCCTGGTACATCACTGGGCGCATTTTGGAGAAGGTGATAAAGCCTTCAAACCCGTGGTAGTGGCCCATGCCGCTGTCGCCCACGCCGCCAAACGGCATGTCGTGCTGGGCGGTGTGCAGCGTGCAGTCGTTGACGGTCACACCGCCGGACATGACGCGCTGCAACAGCGTGTGAATCAGCCCCTTGTCATTGCTGAACGGGTAGAAAGCCAATGGCCGTGGGCCGTTGTTGATGGTGTTGATGACTTCTTCGACGGCCCCATAGGGGATAACGGGCAGCACCGGGCCAAAGATTTCGCGGGTGCGCAGTTCGCAGTCAGCCGGTGCGTTGAGCACAATGTGGGGCGCAATCTTGCGGGTCGTGGCATCCCAGGGCTTGCCGGGGGTCAGCTGTACCAGGGTGGCACCACGCGCTTGCGCTTCTTCCAGCGCACGGGTCACGCGGTCAAAGGCGCGGTCGTCGATCACGGAGGTGTAATCCGGGCTGTCCAGGCTGGGGTAGCGGGCAGACACCACCGTTTTGGCAATTTCCACAAACTCGGCCACTTTGTTTTGCGGCACAAACACGTGGTCGGCGGTGGTGCAAATCTGGCCCGCGTTGAAGAACTTGAAAAAGGTGATGCGCTCGGTGGCTTTTTGCAACGGGTAATCGTCGCAGACCAGGGCCGGGGCTTTGCCGCCCAGCTCCAGCGTGACCGGGCACAGGTTTTGTGAAGCTGCGGCCATGACGGCACGGCCGGTAGCGCCTGAGCCGGTGAACAAAATGTGGTCGAACTTGAGCTTGGAAAACTCGACACCGACGCCGCCGGTTTCGTCAAAGAACGCCAGCTTGTCCTTGGGAAAGTAGGCGGGCATTTTGTCGATCAGCAACCGGGCCAGATGGCGCGAGTTCTCGGACATCTTGACCATGCTGCGGTTGCCCGCGGCAAAGGTGGAGGTCAGTCCGCCAAAACACAAAAAGATCGGGAAGTTCCAGGGCACGATTTGCCCGACCACGCCGATGGGCTGGGGAATGACGCGGTTGCTGGCCCCGAAGAAGTTCTTCAGGTCCACGCTGCGGCGCTGTGGCTTCATCCACGTTTTGAGATGGCTGATGGCGTGGTCTACGCCTTCGATAACGCCATAAATCTCCGCGAACAGGGTTTCATGGCGTGAGCGGTTGCCGTAGTCGGCGCTGATGGCGTCCAGAATGGTTTCGCGGTTCTCGCGGACAAAGCGCTGTAGCGTGCGCAAATCGTCTTTGCGTTCGGCTAGGCTGGGGTAGGGGTGCGCCAGGTAGGCCGCGCGTTGCAGCGTGAGCGTCTCGTCGAGGTCGTTGCGGACCGCATCGATGGGGGTCACGGCGTGTAGAGGGATCGCGTTCATGGAAAGACACTCCTGATTCAGATTCAGCGCGCACATTAACCTGTGGCGCTACGGCAAACTGTTCAAAAACGAACAAACTAGGGT
>JBEEJM010000254.1:0-4537 GCA_041169205.1 Pseudomonadota bacterium
CCCTACCTCAACGTGGGCATGATCGAAGGCGGAACCAACACCAACGTGATCCCCGGGCGCGTCACCCTCAAGCTGGACCGCCGCATGATTCCGGAAGAAAACCCCGCCGTCGTCGAGGCTACTTTGCGCCAGGTGATTGCCGATGCCGCTGCCTCCATGCCGGGCATTACGGTGGACATCAAGCGCATGCTGCTGGCCAATGCCCTCAAGCCCTTGCCCGGCAACAAGCCGCTGGTGGACGCACTGCAAAAGCACGCCAGCGATGTGTTTGCCGAGCCGATTCCTGCACTGGGCACGCCGCTCTACACCGATGTGCGCATTTTTTGCGAAGCCGGCATTCCCGGTGTGATTTACGGCGCGGGCCCCCGCACGGTGCTGGAGTCCAACGCCAAGCGCGCCGATGAAAACCTGAACCTGCAAGATTTGCGCCGCGCCACCAAGGTGATTGCACGCACCTTGCTGGATTTGCTGGGTTCGGTCTCAAAATAGGCATTTATCTTGCTTAGACTATGGCAGTCACTTTTCTCTGCCACGAACACGGAACCACCATGAACAAACGCATCTTCCTACAGGCTTCTACATTGGCTCTCGCATTGCTGACCGCAGGTCTGGCCAGTGCGCAAATGACACCCATCAAATTTCAGCTGGATTGGCGCTTTGAAGGCCCATCCGCCCTGTTTTTGACGCCTGCCGCCAAAGGCTATTTCAAGGATGCCAAGCTCGATGTCACCATCGACGCGGGCAACGGCTCGGGTGGGGCCGTCACGCGTGTGGCGTCAGGCGCTTATGACATCGGCTTTGCCGATCTGGCCGCGCTGATGGAGTTCCACGCCAACAACCCCGACGCACCCAACCGCCCTGTGGCGGTGATGATGGTTTACAACGACACGCCCGCCTCGGTCATGGCCCTCAAAAAATCGGGCATCAAAACCCCGGCGGACCTGAATGGCAAAAAACTCGGTGCCCCCGTGTTTGACGCAGGCCGCCGTGCCTTCCCCATCTTTGCCAAGGCCAACAACATCAGCGGTGTGCAGTGGACGGCCATGGACCCACCCCTGCGTGAAACCATGTTGGTGCGCGGTGATGTCGATGCCATCACCGGCTTCACCTTCACCTCGCTGCTGAACCTGGAAGCCCGTGGTGTCAAAGCCGACGAGGTCGTGGTGCTGCCCTACCCCGATTTTGGTGTGAAGCTGTATGGCAATGCCATCATCGTGTCGCCCAAGCTGATCAAAGACAATCCTGCGGCCATCAAAGCATTTTTGGTCGCCTTCACCAAGGGTGCCAAAGACGTTTTGGCCAACCCCGCAGCCGCCATTGCCGACGTGAAAGCACGCGACGGCATTGTCAACGCTGAGTTGGAAACTCGCCGCCTGAAATTGGCGATCGACACGGTGATCAACAGCCCCAACGCGCGCCTTGAGGGTTTTGGCCAAATTAACGGCCCCCGCCTAGCGCTCATGGCCAGCCAGGTGTCAGACGCCTTCAACACCAAAACCCGGGTGAACCCCGACGCGGTGTGGAACGGCTCTTTCTTGCCTTCCAAGGCTGAGCTCGCCATTCTCCCCAAGAAATAAGGCGGCCCTGTTATGCAGGACACCAAGCCGTGGTTTGTTGATTTTCAGGATGTCTGGCTGGCCTACAACGAAGAGCTGTTGGCCGCCAACCACTTTGCGGTGGAAGCCATCGACCTCAAGGTGCGCCAAGGCGAGTTCATTGCCATCGTCGGGCCATCGGGGTGTGGCAAATCCACCTTCATGAAGCTCACGACGGGCCTGAAAATGCCGTCCAAAGGCAACATCCTGATCGACCAACAGCCCGTCACCGGGCCACTCAAAATTTCGGGCATGGCGTTTCAGGCACCCTCATTGCTGCCCTGGCGCACCACGGTGGACAACGTGCTTTTGCCGCTGGAAATTGTGGAGCCCTACCGCAGCAACTTCAAAGCCAAGCGCAAAGAATACGAAGAACGTGCACGCAAGCTTTTGCAAAAAGTGGGCTTGGGTGGCTACGAGGACAAGTTTCCCTGGCAGCTCTCAGGCGGCATGCAACAACGTGCCAGCATTTGCCGGGCGCTGATTCACGAGCCCAAAATGCTGCTGCTCGATGAGCCTTTTGGCGCGCTGGACGCATTCACCCGCGAAGAGTTGTGGTGCATTTTGCGCGACCTCTGGACCGAGCAGCAATTCAATGTCATCCTGGTCACCCATGACCTACGCGAATCGGTGTTTCTGGCCGACACGGTGTATGTGATGAGCAAGAGCCCAGGGCGCTTTGTCGTCAAGCGCGAGATTGACCTGCCTCGCCCGCGTGACCTGGAAATCACCTACACCAAAGAATTCACGGACATCGTGCACGAGTTGCGCGGCCACATCGGTGCCGTGCGATCTTCGGCAACCCCATAAGGCATCTGCATGACCAAAAAACAAGTTGAGTTTTGGGCTCCCTGGGTACTACTGGTCTGCTTCATTGTGCTGTGGCAGATCGTCTGCACGGTCTTTGAGGTGTCTGAATTCATTTTCCCCAGCCCCTGGCGCATTTGGACCCAGTTTTGGGAATTCAAAGTGGTTATTGCGGGCCATGCCTGGCGCACCTACTGGGTGACCATGGCGGGATTTGGCATTGCCATTGTGGTGGGGGTACTACTGGGTTTTGTGATCGGCAGTTCGCGCCTGGCCTATGCGGCGGTGTACCCGCTGATGACGGCATTCAACGCCCTGCCCAAGGCTGCGTTTGTGCCTATTTTGGTGGTGTGGTTTGGTATTGGCGTGGGGCCCGCCATACTGACGGCGTTTTTGATTTCCTTCTTTCCCATCATGGTGAACATCGCCACGGGGTTGGCCACACTGGAGCCTGAGTTGGAAGACGTGTTGCGCGTGTTGGGTGCCAAGCGCTGGGACGTCTTGGTCAAGGTCGGTCTGCCGCGCTCGATGCCATATTTTTACGGCTCACTCAAAGTCGCCATTACGCTGGCATTTGTGGGAACGACCGTGTCAGAGATGACTGCCGCCAATGAAGGCATTGGCTACCTGCTGATTTCTGCTGGCTCGTCCATGCAGATGGGCCTGGCGTTTGCGGGCCTCGTTGTGGTCGGTGCCATGGCCATGGTGATGTACGAGCTGTTTAGCGCCATCGAAAAACACACGACGGGCTGGGCACACCGCGGTTCTCAGGACACTTAGCTAAGGCTCTACCCGGTTGCGTCCCCGCGTCTTGGCCATATACAGCGCCTTGTCGGCTTCGTTATACAAACTGTCGAAGTCACGCTTTTCTTTGGCCGTAGTCCCGGCCATACCGATACTGGCCGTGCAGGCAATGATGCCGTTCTCCCATCGCGTGGGGCTGCCCTGCAAACGCGCGCGCAACTTCTCCGCCAACGTGCGTGCCGCCACGATCGAGGTCCCAGGTAGCAACACAACAAACTCTTCCCCGCCCAGACGCCCAACCAAATCGGTGCTGCGTACCGCCGCTCGCATCGCATTGGCGACATTGCGCAAAACGGCATCCCCGGCGGGGTGGCCCCAGGTGTCGTTGATGAGCTTGAAATGGTCCAAGTCCAGCAGGAGAATTGCGGTGTCGTTGCCCTGGCGTTGCGCTCGGTCGAACTCTTGCACTGTCAAGTCCACAAAGGTGTTGCGATTGAACAAGCCTGTCAGGCCATCCAGGCGGGTGAGCCGCTCCAGATCTCGTTGCTTGCTCTGCAATTCGGTGTTGGCACGCGTCAGCAAGTCTTGCTGCAACGCAATGATGGTGAATTTGCGCCACAACACCACCGACAAAGCCCATCCGACGATGCTTGCTGCCAAGCCGTTGAGCCGGTTGGACAGCAGCTGCGCCGGGTCTTCTTGTGCCATGCCCATTGCGTAAAAAAAACCGCCGTACGCCAGCAGGTACAAGCACGCCGATGGACCCGGGCGGATATACAAAGCGACGCTAATCAAGACACACCCCAGCAGGTAGGGCGTGATATTGGGCGTCACCCACTGGTCAGCTGCCACGATAGCCGCAGCAAACAGCATGCCCAGCCCCGCGACCAGCGTGGGCAGCCACTTCGCCCAGAATGAATGCACCGCTCCGCGCAATTGGTGCGCCACCAGTGCGCTGACCACCATGGCCACGCCCATTGCGGTGTGGAGTACGCACAGGCTGAGAGTCCACTTATAGGCTGCGCCAGAAAGGCTTCCGCCCATGAGCTGCACCAGAAAAACCAAAGCATCCACCCCATTGATCACCGCCACCACTGGGCACAGCGCGCGCAGTCGGTCCAAGTTGACGGCGTGCGCCCGCCCGGCCACCGTGCCGTGCTCCTGCCGCCAGCGGGCGAGTTGTCTATTCAAGAGGGAAATAACGACGTGCATACTTAAAAATCTTCCTCACATTCTCGCAGGAACACCGGTGCCCTTCGCAACAGTGCAACAGGCAACCCACGGTAGAATACCTCCCACAGGAAGCTTGGCCGAGCGGTTTAAGGCACCGGTCTTGAAAACCGGCGAGGATGTGAGTCCTCCGTGAGTTCGAATCTCACAGCTTCCGCCAA
>JBEEJM010000255.1:0-9544 GCA_041169205.1 Pseudomonadota bacterium
GTTTCACTGGAAACGCTTTTTGCTGGAAAACTTCCCCAAGGGCACGGGCTTTCCGGCCATTACCGCGCCCGCCATTGCCGACGAATTGCCACTGGCACCGGTGCAGGCCTTCTCGATTGACGATTCGCAAACCACCGAGATTGACGACGCGCTGAGCCTGCAAGGCCTGGGCAGCGGCACCGTCACTATCGGCATCCACATTGCCGCGCCGGGCCTGGCGGTGCAGCCGGGCAGCCCCATCGACGTGCTAGGCCGCGCGCGCCTGTCCACCGTCTACATGCCGGGCTACAAAGTCACCATGCTGCCCGACGACGTGGTGCAAACCTACACGCTGATGGCCGGACGCGACTGCCCTGCCATGTCGCTGTATGTGACGTTGGACGAGACAACGCTGGAGATCCAAGGCAGCGAGACCAAGCTCGAGCGCGTGCCAATCGCCCACAACCTGCGCCACGACCAGCTCGACGCGGTGGTCACCGAACCTTGGCTGCTGGAGCCCACGTTTAAGCATGAAACAACACCGCAGCCCTTGCCAGCATTGCGTGAGCAGCTATCATTTTTATACCGATTGGCGCGTGACCTGAAGGCCAAACGCGAGGTGGTGCGCGGCAAACCCGAGACCTTTAACCGCCCGGACTACAACTTCCGCTTGGTCGGCAATGACGGAGAACCGCAAGGCCATGAAGAGGTGCAAATCAGCACCCGCCAACGCGGCGCACCGCTGGACCTCATCGTGGCCGAGGCCATGATTCTGGCCAACAGCACCTGGGGCAGCTGGATGGCCGAGATGGGCGTGCCCGCCATCTACCGCAGCCAGGCGTCGCTGGCCCCCGGCGTGAAGGTGCGCATGGGCACCCGGGCGCTGCCGCACGCGGGCATTGGCGTCAAAAGCTACGCCTGGGCGACCTCGCCACTGCGCCGTTACACCGATTTGGTGAACCAGTGGCAAATCATGGCCTGCGCCCGCCACGGCAAGACCGCTGCGCTGGTGGCACCGTTCAAGCCCAAAGACGCCGAGCTGTTCGCCATCATCTCGGCGTTTGACACGGCCTACAGCGCGTACAACGGCTACCAGGGTGCGATGGAGCGCTTCTGGACGCTGCGCTATGTGCAGCAACACGGCATCACCGAGCTGGTGGCCACCGTGTTCAAAGAAAACATGGTGCGTGCCGACGACATTCCGCTGGTGCTGCCCGTCATGGGCGCGCAGGGGCTGCCGCGCAACGCCAGGGTGCGCATCAAGCTGGGCGAGATTGACCTCATCACGCTGGATGTGCACGGCACCGTGGTGGAGCGCCTGGACGCGCCTGCCGATGCCACGCCGAACACGGAAGATCCAGAAGAAGACGATGGCGAGGAAGACGTGGCTGGTCCCATCGCCATTGCGGTCGATGTGAGTGATTTGAGCGATGCACCCGAGGCCGCCAGCGATAATCCAGCACCGTGAACCTTCGCTCAATTCCACGCTTCAGCACGCTCCAATGGGCACTGGGCGTCTCTGTCGCCGTGCATGCGGTGCTGCTGACCGTGCGTTTTGTTGACCCCGAGAGCTTTAACCGCGTGTTTGAAGACACGCCGCTCGAGGTGATTCTGGTCAACGCCAAGTCCAACGAGAAGCCGGAGAAGGCCAAGGCCATCGCCCAAGCCTCGCTGGCCGGCGGGGGCGATGCCGAAAAAGGCCGCGCCACCAGCCCCCTGCCCCCCTCGCCCGCCGCCGAACTAGGCGACGCACTCGACCAGGCCAGCACACGCCAATTGCAAAACCTGCAAGAGCACCAGACGCTGTTGCTCGCCCAAGTCAAAAACCAGCTTGCCACCATGGCCGCGCCCGACCCGCGTGAAAGCGCCAGCAAGGCCGAGCAGGCTGAGCGCGAAGAAAAGCGCAAACAGCTGATCAAGCTGCTGGCGGAGATTGAGCGGCGCATCAACCTAGAAAATGCGCGGCCCAAGAAGCGCTACATCAGCCCCGCCACCAAGGAAGCGGTGTACGCCGTGTACTACGACGGCCTGCGCCACGCCATCGAAGACAAGGGCACGGAGAATTTCCCGACCGTGGCGGGTAAAAAACTTTATGGCGAGCTGACCATGGTGGTCACCGTCAACCACGACGGTCGGGTGCTGGCCACCGAGGTGGTGCAGCCCTCTGGCAACCCGGCGCTGGACCGGCGCGCCATGGCGATTGCCAAATCCGCCGGGCCATTTGGCCCGTTTAACAAAGCCATGCGCCAGCAGGCGGATCAGATTCTGGTGGTGTCGCGTTTCAAATTTACCCGCGACGAAACCCTGGAGGCCAACGTCTCCGCAGGTCCATGAAAATCGTTTGGCGAGGCCTGGTGCTGTGCGTCGTGGCGCTGATCGCGCTGCAGCTGTACTTTGTAGCGCGCATCGCGCTGATGGTGGTGGTGGCACCCCAGTCCACGGCGTTTGAGCGGTCTGAGGCCTGGCGCATCACCACCGAAAAGGACGCGCTGCGCTGGAGTCAGCGGTGGGTCGACTACCCCCAAATATCCGACCACCTCAAGCGCGCCGTCATCGCCTCGGAAGACGATGGCTTCAGCAACCACGACGGTGTGGACTGGGACGCGCTGGAAAAAGCCTGGGCCAAGAACGCGCAGGCCGAGCAACGCGCAGAGCAACGCAAATCCACCACCACCGCCAAGCCCCCCAAAGTGGTGGGCGGCTCCACCATCACCCAGCAGCTGGCGAAAAACTTGTTTCTCTCGGGTGAGCGCACGCTGGTGCGCAAGGGGCAGGAGTTTGTGCTGACCGTGCTGCTGGAGCACTGCTTAAGCAAGCGCCGCATTCTGGAGATTTATCTCAACAGCGTGGAATGGGGCGAAGGCGTGTTTGGTGCCGAGGCCGCAGCCCAGCACTACTTTCGCAAGCCCGCATCCAAACTCACCGCGTATGAAGCCGCGCGGTTGGCGGTGATGCTGCCCCGGCCCAAATACTTCGAGAAGCTGCCGAACTCGGCCTATCTCACTGCTCGGGCGGGTGTGATCGTAGGACGGATGCCGGACGCGCAGTTGCCGTGATTTGCACCGCTTCGGGCGCATGGAAGACCCGGCCATCGCGCTCCTGAGACAGTGGAAACCAGGCGTGGAACACCATGAGGTGGGTCGCCTCTTCGCATTGAACACCCGTCAACTCCATGCTGGGAAATTTGCAAAACAAATGGCCACGGTCATTGCGCGCAAAGGTTCCGATCATCGTGTGCCTGCAAAACTCGTCCAGGTTGTCCCAACCTGGCAACGATGCGTCCACCACCTCGCGCCACCAACGTACCCGTCCACCGGCTTCAAACCGCAAGCACTCCCGGTACACAAGACCAAAAAAACCACCCTCCGCATGCACGTCGGTCAGTGCCATCGGGCCGGTGAAGTAGGGACGATCAAAATTCATATCTGCATTATCCAAAGATTTTGAGTCCGCACATTGACGCGCCGCATTTATATTGCGTGCTCTGTATCATGCCCTCCATGCTTGCAAAGATCATGGGGTTCATTTTGTTGGGTGTGATCCGTGTGCTCACCGGTTCACAGGCGCGTTGGCATGGTTGCCCCCCCAAAGCCGAGCAGCGTATTTACTTTGCCAACCACCAAAGCCACCTCGATCTGGTCATGATCTGGGCGGCACTGCCGCAGGAGCTGCGCGCCGTGACCCGCGCCATCGCCGCGCGCGATTACTGGACCCAAACGCCGTTCAAACAATGGCTGACCACCGCCGTCTTTAACGTGGTGTACGTGTCGCGCGAGCGCACCGCCGACGAAGACCCGTTAGAGCCTTTGCTGGAAGCACTGGACAATGGCGACTCCATTATTCTGTTTCCCGAGGGGACGCGCGGGCACATGGAAGACCCGCAAGCGTTCAAGGCGGGCCTGTACAACCTGGCCTGCAAACACCCCAACGCGGTGCTGGTGCCCGCGTGGATCAACAATGTGCAGCACGTGCTCCCCAAGGGCGAGGTGATACCGGTGCCGGTGCTGTGCTCGGTCACCTTTGGTGCGCCCCTGCGTGTGGAGGCGGGCGAAGAATGCAAGGCGTTCCTGGTGCGCGCACGCCAGGCCGTGGTGGCTCTGCGCGACGTCTGAGCATCCACATGTACTTCTACCTCAAGAACCTCAGCCCCACAGCGCAAATTGGTGCGCTGTTTATGCTCGTGTTTGGTTTGCTGCTGCTGACCAGTGTGGTCACGTTTGCCCTGTCGTTGCGCGAGCACACCGACGATGCGCCATCCGAAGCGCGCCGCAAGGAGCTCAAAAGCGCGGGCGGCATTTTGCGTTCGAGCTGGCTGATGGCGCTGGTGTTTTGGATTAGCTGGGTCACCGGCGACTGGGTCGCGTTGACGCTGTTTGGCCTGGTGTCCTTCTTTGCGCTACGCGAGTTTTTAACGCTGTCGCCTACGCGGCGCGGTGACCACCGCAGCCTGGTGCTGGCGTTTTTTGTGGTACTGCCTTTGCAATACTGGCTCGTGGGCAGCGCCCACTTCGACATGTTTGCGGTGTTCATCCCGGTGTATGTGTTTTTGGCCCTGCCGGTGGTCAGCGCCCTGGCCAACGATCCGCAGCGTTTTCTGGAACGCAACGCCAAGTTGCAGTGGGGCATCATGGTCTGCATCTATGGCATGAGCCATGTGCCAGCGCTGCTGATGCTCAAGTTTCCAGGCTACGACAACAAGAATGCCTTTTTGGTGTTCTTCCTGGTGCTGGTGGTGCAGGTGTGCATGGTGACGCAGCACCTGGTATCACGCACGTTAGCGCGCCCGCCCGTGGCACCCGCCATCAGCCAGAGCTTTAACTGGCGCAGCTGGTCTGCAGGCATGGCGGTGGCCAGCCTGTGCGGCGCATTGCTAGCGGGCATCACGCCGTGGGTGCCTGGTACCGCCTTTGCATTCAGCTTTATCGCCTGCCTGGCCGGATCTATGGGACATTTTGTGATGAAAGCACTCAAGCGCGACCGTGGCATTCCCAGCTGGGGAACGCAGGGTCTGTCCACCACCGGGGCCGCTGGCTTGCTGGACCGCGTAGATGCACTGTGCTTTGCCGCACCCGTGTTTTTTCACTCCGCCCGATGGTATTTTGACCTCTAACATGCGCATTCTTGGAATTGACCCTGGCCTACGCACCACCGGTTTCGGCGTGGTGGATGTGCACGGGGCTGACCTGGCCTACGTGGCCAGCGGCACCATCAGTACACAGCACTTGGACACCCACGCACTACCCGCGCGGCTGAAGGTGCTGTTTGACGGTATTGGCGAGGTGGTGCAGCGCTACCAGCCGACGTGTGCGTCCATTGAGATTGTGTTCGTCAACGTCAACCCGCAGTCCACCCTGCTGCTGGGGCAGGCGCGCGGCGCGCTGATCACCGCCCTGGTCACACAAAACCTGCCGGTGGCCGAATACACCGCGCTGCAAATGAAGCAGGCCGTGGCCGGCCACGGTCGCGCACAAAAAGACCAGGTGCAGGAGATGGTCAAGCGTCTGCTGGCCCTCCCCGGCCTGCCCGGCCCCGATGCCGCCGATGCCTTGGGCCTGGCCATTACCCACGCGCACGCAGGCAAGGCGATGGCGCGCCTAGCTGCGGCCGACGGCCTGGGTGGACTAGTAAAAATAGGGAATAAAGCGTCGTACCGGGCGGGACGCAGCCGCTAGATCAGCGGTGGGTGTGCTCAGGCCTTGATGTCGAGCAACGCACCCGCCAAGGCGTTTCCGGTTTTGAAGACGGCCAGATTGGCCAGAAATGCATTTTTAGCCTGGAGCTGAGCGACCATATCAGTTGCCAAATCATTGCCCGCATAGGGCGTGCGGGTGACCTCGGCGGTGACACCACCGCCAGGCTGCGCGGTTTGCACCACTTCCTGGCGTGTGAAACCTTCGGTGCCCAGATTGGCTACGTTGTGCGCAGCGGTGTTGGCCTGCGTGAGCGCAGCGCCCATGCCAGAGAGTGCAATGCTGGAAAGCGAGGTCATGGCCGAATTATGCAACCCGTTCCAGAATAAGAACAGTGAAGAAACAAAACGCCGCCAGCAGCGTCCACTTCAGTACTTTCCAACCCCAGACTTTGTAACGCGGGTTGCCGGTGCCCACATACAGGGCGAACGACACGGCCGAGGTCAGCAGGCACAGCAGAATCAGGAAGCGAAACAACAGCATGGCCGTGCCTGAAATACCACGCTACCAGGCCTGAGCGGGCACTGCGAAACCTGCGGGTGCCTGCTTGGCGTCTTCAAAGGTCACGATTTCCCAGGCGTCCTGGTGGGCCAGGAGTTCGCGTAGCAACTTGTTGTTGAGAGCATGGCCAGAGCGAAACGCGCTGTAGCTGGCCAGCAGCGGTTTGCCTACAAGGTAGAGGTCGCCCATGGCGTCCAGAATTTTGTGTTTGACGAATTCATCGTCGTAGCGCAGACCATCGGCGTTGAGCACCTTGTAGTCGTCCATCACGATGGCGTTGTCCAGACCACCGCCTAGCGCCAGGCCGTTGGCACGCATCATCTCTACGTCTTTGGTAAAGCCAAAAGTGCGGGCGCGTGCAATGTCACGCGAGTACGAGCCGGTGCTCATATCAAACTCAACCCGCTGGCCGGTGGTGTCCACGGCGGGGTGGTTGAAGTCGATCTCGAAACTGAGTTTGTAGCCATGGTAGGGCTCCAGGCGAGCCCACTTTTCGGTGGTGCCACTGCCTTCGCGCACTTCCACCGGTTTGATCAGGCGAATAAAGCGCCGGGGCGCGTTTTGCATCTCAATGCCCGCGCTTTGCAGCAGGAACACGAACGACGCGGCCGAGCCATCCAGAATCGGAATTTCCTCCGCCGTGATGTCCACATACAGGTTGTCCACACCCAGGCCAGCGCAGGCCGACATCAGGTGCTCCACCGTATTCACCCGGGCATCGCCACACGAGAGCGTTGACGCCAGACGCGTATCGGTCACCGCTGTGGCCGACACCACAATGTCCACCGGCTGCGGCAAATCTACCCGCCGAAACACGATGCCCGTATCCGGCGCAGCCGGGCGCAGGGTGATCTCCACCCGTTGCCCGCTGTGCAGCCCCACGCCGACAGCCTGGGTCAAGGATTTAAGCGTTCGTTGTTTCAGCATTGGGCGATTTTACTAATCCGCCTGTTTCCGGAGAAATGCGGGGATTTCGTAGTCATCCATGCCACCGCTGGACAGCGCATCGACCTTGGCCGCTGCCTGCGTGCGGTTGGTGCGCCACACGCTGGGGGTGGACATGCTGCCGTAGTCGGGCTGGGAGAGCGCAGAAACGCTGCCACCACCCGACGCCGTGATGCCGGAAGGCTGTGCCAACGTGTTGAGCGTGGGCACATGGAAAGGCACGTTGTCGGTGCCGGTGCGCAGCACTTGCAGCGGAGGGGCGGTGCGGCGTGCGCCTTGGCGGCTCAAACCAGTGGCCACGACCGTGACGCGAATTTCTTCGCCCAAGGCGTCGTCGTAGGCCGTGCCGTAGATCACATGCGCATCAGGCGATGCATAAGCGCGAATGGTGTTCATAGCCAACTTGGACTCGGACAATTTCAAAGAGCCCTTGGCCGCGGTGATCAGCACCAGCACGCCCTTGGCACCCGAGAGGTCGATGCCTTCGAGCAGGGGGCAGGCCACGGCTTGCTCGGCGGCGATGCGGGCGCGGTCCGGGCCCTTGGCCACGGCAGTGCCCATCATGGCTTTGCCGGGCTCGCCCATGACGGTGCGCACGTCTTCAAAGTCGACGTTCACGTGGCCGGGCACGTTGATGATTTCGGCAATGCCGCCCACCGCGTTTTTCAGCACGTCGTTGGCATGGGCAAAGGCTTCGTCCTGGCTCACGTCGTCACCCAGTACTTCGAGCAGTTTCTCGTTGAGCACCACAATGAGCGAATCCACATTGGCTTCGAGCTCGGCCAGGCCGGCGTCGGCATTGGTCATGCGGCGGCCGCCTTCGAAGTCGAAGGGTTTGGTCACCACGCCCACGGTCAGAATGCCCATCTCTTTGGCCACACGGGCAATCACGGGGGCTGCACCGGTGCCGGTGCCGCCACCCATGCCGGCGGTGATGAAGAGCATGTGTGCGCCTTCAATGGCGGCACGAATGTCGGCTTCCGCCATCTCTGCGGCTTCACGGCCTTTGTCGGGCTTGCTGCCTGCACCCAGACCGCTGCCACCCAGCTGAATGGTCTTGTGTGCGGTGCTGCGGCTCAAGGCCTGCGCGTCGGTGTTGGCGCAAATGAATTCGACGCCGCCGACTGCGGTCGCGATCATGTGCTCGACCGCGTTGCCGCCGCCGCCGCCCACGCCGATGACCTTGATCTGGGTGCCTTGGTTGAAAGCTTCTTCTTCAATCATTTCGATGGCCATTTTTTTCTCCTGAGGTTTCACTAAATTCAATATGTTGGATGCTTGACGGTTGCAGTACTCTGCGAAAGTGGGTGGCGGTCCAGTGCTCCGCGAGCGTTCATGCGGACTTCCCCTTGCTAACCAAAGCCGGTGTTTCATGGTTAAAAGTTCCCCACAAACCAGTCTTTGACTGAACCGAATGCTGTTTTCATGGAGCCCGCTTTTTGGGCTACCTTGTAGCCGCGCAGGCGCGCCAGGCGGGCCTCTTCGAGCAGGCCCATCACAGTGGCGGCACGGGGCTGCGCCACCATGTCGGCCAGGCTGCTTGCGTATTTGGGAACGCCACGGCGCACGGGCTTCAAGAATATATCTTCGCCCAACTCGACCATGCCGGGCATGATGCAGCTGCCGCCGGTGAGCACGATGCCGCTGGAGAGCAGCTCCTCGTAACCCGACTCGCGCATCACCTGGTTCACCAGGCTGAAAATTTCTTCAATGCGCGGCTCGATCACACCGGCCAAGGCCTGGCGACTGAGCATGCGCGGGCCCCGGTCACCCAGACCGGGCACTTCGACCTGTGTCTCCGGGTCCACCAGCAACTGCTTGGCGTGGCCGTATTCGACCTTAATGTCTTCAGCGTCCTTGGTGGGCGTGCGCAGCGCCATGGCAATGTCGCTGGTGATCAGGTCACCGGCAATCGGAATCACCGCAGTATGGCGAATCGCGCCATTGGTAAACACCGCCACATCGGTGGTGCCCGCGCCAATGTCGACCAACGCCACGCCGAGCTCGCGCTCGTCGTCGGTCAACACCGACAGGCTGCTGGCCAGCGGATTAAGCATCAGGTGCTCCACCTCCAGGCCGCAGCGTCGCACACACTTGATGATGTTTTCTGCCGCGCTCTGCGCACCGGTAACGATATGCACCTTGGCTTCTAAGCGAATGCCGCTCATGCCGATGGGCTGTTTGACGTCCTGGCCATCAATGATGAACTCTTGCGGCTCCACCAACAGCAGCTTCTGGTCACTGGAGATATTGATGGCCTTGGCGGTTTCTACCACCCGGGACACATCGGCGTGGGTGACTTCGCGGTCTTTCACGGCCACCATGCCGCTGCTGTTGATACCGCGAATGTGGCTGCCGGTGATGCCGGTATACACGCGGGTGATCTTGCAGTCGGCCATCAACTCGGCTTCTTTCAAAGCCTGCTGAAT
>JBEEJM010000256.1:0-8281 GCA_041169205.1 Pseudomonadota bacterium
CTTGTCAGTTGTATGTTGTCTGATGTGTTAAATTGTCGAGATCTGTTTCACCCGAGTCAAGGACTTTTCCATGGACCTAGTGCAAACCCCTAGAGCCTCTGCTGCCCCATCTGCCAGCGCCGATGCGATGGACAGCCCGCGCCCGCGCCGGGCGCGCGGGCTGGTCAATGAAGTGGTGGAAAGTCTGGCAGCCAGCATCCGCGAGGGCGCGATTCAGCCGGGCGACAAACTGCCCTCCGAGTCCGAAATCGTGGCCCGCTTTGATGTGAGCCGCACGGTCGTGCGCGAGGCTATTTCACGCCTGCAGGCGAACCGCTTGGTGGAAACACGCCACGGCGTTGGCACCTTTGCGCTCGCTCCGCAGAGCAGCGGCAACTTTCAGATTGCGGATGTGGACTTTGCCATCGTGGCCGATGTGATTGCCTTGCTGGAGCTGCGTATTTCATTGGAAACCGAGGCTGCGGGCTTGGCCGCCCAGCGCCGCACCGATGCCAATCTGCAGGCCATGCAAACCATGCTGGATGCGTTCCAAACCTCGATCGAGGAAGACTCGGATGCGGTGCCTTCCGACTTTGCCTTTCATATGGAAGTGGCCAAGGCCACCGGCAACCGCCACTTTGCCGATCTGATGACTTACCTGGGCACCATGATCATTCCTCGCACCCGGATCAACACCGCCAGCAGCGCGCCCGAGGGACGGCTGAACTACCTGCGCCGGGTGCACGGCGAGCATGAATACATCTTCAATGCGATTCGCAACAAGGATGTGGATGCCGCCCGTGCTGCCATGCGCACGCACCTGGCCAACAGCAAAGACCGCTTGCGAAAGGCGCAGGTCGATCTCGTCTAGTTGTATGATGTCTTATCTGAAAAGGCATTTTCACCATGATTCAAACTCCGCCTGACACTGTGCGCGGCGCGCCCACCATCACCGCGCTGCAAGTCATCCCCGTGGCGGGCCATGACGGCATGCTGATGAACCTGAGCGGCGCGCATGCCCCGTTTTTCACCCGCAACATCGTCATCCTGACCGACAGCAGCGGCAACACTGGCGTGGGCGAAGTCCCTGGTGGCGAGAAGATTCGCCAGACCCTGAAAGACGCGGCCGCCTTGGTGGTGGGCCGCTCCATCGGCAACTACAACGCCATTCTCAACCGCATGCGCGAGGCGTTTGCGGCCCGTGACAGCGAAGGCCGTGGCTTGCAAACCTTTGACCTGCGCATCGCTATTCACGCTGTGACCGCGGTGGAGAGTGCGCTGCTGGATTTGCTCGGCAAGTTTTTGAATGTGCCCGTGGCCGCGCTCTTGGGCGATGGCCAGCAGCGCAGCAGCGTGGCGGTGCTGGGTTACTTGTTCTATGTGGGCGACCGCAACCAAACTGACTTGCCTTACATCAGCGAGCCCGATCAGGCCGACGACTGGAAGCGCTTGCGCCACGAGAAGGCCATGGACGTTGAAGCTGTGGTGCGCTTGGCCGAAGCCGCACATGCGCGCTACGGTTTTCAGGACTTCAAGCTCAAAGGCGGTGTGCTGCGCGGCGAGGAAGAAATCGAAGCGGTGCAGGCGCTGCACCAGCGTTTTCCACAGGCCCGCATCACGTTGGACCCGAATGGCGGCTGGCTGCTCAAAGACGCGGTGCGCCTGTGCCGCGACCAGCACGCCGTGCTGGCCTACGCCGAAGACCCGTGTGGTGCCGAAGGCGTGTTCTCAGGCCGCGAAGTGCTGGCTGAGTTTCGCCGCGCCACTGGTCTGCTGACCGCCACCAATATGGTGGCCACTGATTGGCGCGAGTTGGCGCATTCGCTGGCGCTGCAGTCGGTCGATATTCCGCTGGCGGACCCGCATTTCTGGACCATGCAGGGCTCGGTGCGCGTGGCGCAAACCTGTCAAACCTGGGGACTCACTTGGGGCTCGCATTCCAACAATCACTTTGATGTGTCGCTGGCCATGTTCACGCATGTGGCCGCTGCCGCGCCGGGCAAAGTCACGGCGATTGACACCCACTGGATTTGGCAAGACGGTCAGCGCCTCACCAAGGCCCCGCTGCAAATTGTGGGCGGGCAAATTGCCGTGCCCACCACGCCTGGCCTGGGTGTGGAGCTCGACATGGCAGAAGTAGAAAAGGCCCACCAGCTGTACCTGCAGCACGGCTTGGGTGCGCGCAACGATGCCATGGCCATGCAGTACCTCATTTCAGGCTGGAAGTTTGACCCCAAGCGGCCCTGTTTTTTACGTTAAATAGGTCGCTAGCCCCCGTAAAATATGCGTAAGAAGCTCCTAATTTAGGAGCAAATGTTTCGACGCAGGGGCCGCTAATGTGCAGCTTGCGCAAGCTGAATGGCGAGTCGGTTGTGCCGCTCCATCAACGGCCCCAGGTCCACGGTCTGCAACTGGCCACCACGCACCACCACCTTGCCGTTCACGATGGTGGTGTCGGCCTGTGGGCTGGCGCACAGCAGCAGGCTGCCTACCGGGTCGTGCACTGCGCCACCGGCAAAGCCCAGGGTATTCAGGTCGAACAGCACCAGGTCCGCACACATGCCCACGGCCAGGTGGCCAATGTCCGCACGGCCCAGCACCTGCGCACCACCCCGGGTGGCGATCTTCAGCACATCGCGCACCGCCATCTCGGAGGGGCCTAGGTCGCAGCCAAAAAAAGTCTTGCGCTCGCCACTGGGCAGCACACGTTCCTCAGGCGGCTGCATGGCGCGGCCTACGCGGGCCAGCAGCAAGGCTTGGCGCGCTTCGTTCACCATGTGGGCCGCGTCGTTGCTGGCGCTGCCGTCCACGCCCAGGCCCACGGGCACCCCAGCATTGAGCATCTTGCGTATGGGCGCTATGCCGCTGGCCAGGCGCATATTGCTGCACGGGCAATGCGCCACGCCGGTGCGGCTGGCGGCAAACAGGCTGATGCCCTCGTCGTCCAGCTTCACGCAGTGGGCGTGCCACACATCGTGGCCCAGCCAGCCCAGGTCTTGGGCGTACTGCGTGGGCGTGCAGCCAAACTTTTCGCGGGAGTAGGCCAAGTCGTGGTCGTTCTCGGCCAGGTGGGTGTGCAAGCGCACGCCTTGGCCATTCATCCCTTTGCTCAAGCTGCGCGCCAGCAAGGCGGTTTCGCGCATCAGGTCGCGGCTGACGCTGAACGGCGAACAAGGTGCCAGCGCCACGTTCAGCATGGAGCCAAACGACGCGTCGTGGTACTGCTCGATCAATCGCTGGCTTTCTTTGAGAATGAAGTCTTCGCGTTCCACCACGCTGTCGGGGGGCAAGCCGCCTTGCGACTGGCCCACGCTCATGCTGCCGCGGGTGGCCACAAACCGCATGCCAATCTCGGCCGCCGCACCCATGCTGTCGTCCAGCCGCACGCCATTGGGGTAGATGTAAAGGTGGTCGCTGCTGGTGGTACAGCCGGAGAGCAGCAGCTCGGCCATGGCGATCTGCGTGCTGACTTGCACCATCTCGGGTGTGAGCCCAGCCCAAATGGGGTAGAGCCCACGCAGCCAGCCAAACAACTCGGCGTCTTGCACACCGGGAATGGCGCGCGTGAGGCTCTGGTACATGTGGTGGTGCGTGTTGACCAAGCCGGGCGTCACCAGGTGGTGGTGGGCGTCGATCACCTCGTCGGCCTGCAGCGCCTCTGGCGGCACGTCGGCAGCGGGGCCAACGTAGTCAATGCGGTTACCGCGAATAAAAATGGAGGCATTGCGCAATTCGCCAGACGTATCGTCTTGCGTGGCAATGGTGTGGGCGTTGTGAATCAGCAGCGTGCGCATAGGAGCTCTCAGTTGAGTGAACAATGGCGAGGCCGAATCCCACTGGACATCCGACGGGACACCAGAGGCGAGCACCACGTTGCCGAGCATCCCGGGCTGTGCTGTTGCGCAAAGCGCAGACGCGATTTTGCCTCAAGCCAGGCCCATGTACACCCATGCAGGCGACTTTTGGGCCATCTTGGTGCTTAGAACTCATTTAGCGAAGTTTGATTTTTCTCAAGGTCGGGCGTGCGGGGTCGCGGCACAGTGGACCCATGCTTGCGAATAACTCCACGCTTTTTCAACACCACGCCACGCAGACGTCCAGAGCGGGCGTGGTGCTCATGCGCCGCTCCCGCATGGCAGAGGCCGCCATTTTTATCGAGTCTGGCAGGGTGGCCTTGGGCATCGTTAGCGCGGTGCCGCCCGCAGCGGGCGTATCGTCTGGCAACGGGCTGGAGCACCAGATCGGTGTGGTGCAGGGCCCTGCCTGGCTGGAGGCCAATGCGGCGGTGTTGAACCTGCCCAGCGCCATGGACGCTGTGGCCGAGACCGATGTGGTGTTGCGTCGGGTGCCCCTGCTTGAGTTTCGCAACGCGCTCACCGGCGGCTCACCCGCTGTGCACGCGGTGTTGACCGACGTGGCCCGGGCGCACCGGCAGCAAACTGAGTTGGCCGTGAGTCGACTCTCTAAGGATGCCGAGGCACGCTGCGCCGAATGGTTGCTGCAGCATGCGGAAAACAGCGACAAAGGGGTGTGCTCGGTGCAGTTGCAACAGCGCAAACGCCTGATTGCGGCCCAGCTGGGCATTGCACCCGAAACACTGTCGCGGGTGCTGCGCCATTTGCGTGAGCGCAGTCTCATCAGCGGCTCGGGCCGCACGGTGAACCTGGTCGACCCATCGGGTCTGCGTTCACTCGCGGGTGTTTAGGGTGCGCTCTTAAGCACTTCAAAAGCGGCGTTGGCCGACAGGTGCACGCGGCCATCCAATGCCTTCCACAAAGGCGTACTCAGCATACGGTCTTGCACCGGCCCCTTGATTTCGGCCAGGTGCAGCGCAATGCCGCGTCCGCGTAAGTCCTGCTGCGCTTCGGTCATGGCTTCCAGGCCTGTTAAGTCCACGCGGTTGACCGCACTCATGATGAGCACCAGCGTGTGGGTGTCTGGCAGCTTGGCCAACTCGGCCAGCAAGCGGGACTCGATGGCGCGCAGATTGCCAAAAAATATGCTTTCGTCTATCCGAATAAACAGCACGCCCGGCAGTGTTTCCACCCCGTGGCGCTCGACGTTGCGAAAGTGCTCAGTGCCTACGATGCGGCCCACCACCGCAATGTGTGGGCTGCTGGCGCGGTACAACAAGGTGGCCAACGACAAACCGATGCCCACCACAATGCCCAATTGCAGGCCCAGCACCAGCACGCCTAGGGCCGTACCCAAAAACGCAAAGGCATCGGCGCGGTCATAGGCCCAGGCGCGGCGAAACTCGGCCACGTCAATCATGTACATGGCCGCCACCACGATGCTGGCCGCCAGAATGGGCAAGGGAATGCGGGCAAACCAACTGGTGCCCAGCAACACAATGCCCAGCATGACAAAGGCAGACATCACGCTGGATAGGGGGGTCTGACCGCCAGACGCTACATTGACCGCCGAGCGCGACAGCCCGCCGCCTACCGGCATGCCGCCAAAGAGCGAGGCCACCATATTGGAGAGGCCCAGGCCAACCATTTCTTTGTTGGCATCCACACGCTCATGGCGCTTCATGGCCAGTGCTTGTGCCATGGTGATGTTTTGCACGATGCCAATAAACGCCAACGTGAGGGCAGGAAACATCAGCATGTTGAGGTCCGCCAAAGTCGGCCATTGCAAGGCCAGCTGGGGCAGTCCGTTTTGCACCTGACCGACGACGGCTACGCCATAAGTAGTGTCCAGATCGAAAGCCACTACGGTCAACGTGCCACACACGACCACCACCAGCGGTGCCAGGCGCGAGGCCATCTCCGCTGCGGCCTGCGGCACCGTCCAGCGCATGAGCAGTGGCGTGAGAAACGTGCGCGCCAAGTACAACGCCAGTATGGCCACTGCGCCCAGCATGAGCGTGACGTGGTTGGAGGGCACGCCCAGGAGCAGCTTGGTCTGGCTCATCAAAATCAGCACCGCCGAGCCGGAGATAAAGCCGCTCACCACCGGACGGCTCAGCAGGTTGGATAGAAAGCCCAGCCGCAGTACCCCCGCGGCCAGCACCACCACGCCCGACATCAAAGCCAGCATGGCCGACAGGGCCAGGTACTGCGGGCTATTGGGGGGTACCAGCGGGCTCAACATCGCAAACGTCATGATGGAGGTAATCGCCACGGGCCCCACCACTTGCGTCATGCTGCTGCCCACCAGCGCGTAGGCTATTGCGGGCAAGATGCTGGCATACAGGCCGGCCTGCGGCGGTAGGCCCACCAGCATGGCGTAGGCCAAGCTCTGGGGTAGTACCAGAATGGTCATCATTACGCCCGCCAAGAGGTCGGCACCCAGATGTTGTCGGGGGTAGTGGCGCAGCCAAAGCGGGACCAAGCGTTGCAAAAGGTTCACCGGAGTTCTCTTTCAGGCCGTCTTGTAGCCCATAGTCTGCGGCAACCAGAGCACGATCTGCGGGAAAAATGTCATGGCCAGTAGCAATGCCAGCAGCATCACGAGAAAGGGCCAGCCCTCCTTCATCATCTCGCCAATGGGAATGCCCGTGAGCGCCTTGGTGACAAACAGCAGCATGCCAAAGGGCGGGTGAATCAGCCCGATCATCATGTTCAACACCACCAGCACGCCAAAGTGCACCAGGTCTACGCCCAGCAGTTTGGCCGCCGGTAGCAGCATGGGCACAAACACCAGCAGCAACACCGACACATCCAGAAAGCAACCCAGCACCAGAAACATGACGTTCACCAGCAGCAAAAATTTGATTTGTGAGAGGTGCATGCCGTCCACCCACTGCGCCATGGCCTGTGGCACGCCTTCCGCAGTGAAGGCGTAGTTCAACATGAACGAACCCGCCAAAATGAGCGTGATGACCGCGCTGCCCCGCGTGGACTCCATCACAACGGCCCAGAAGTTGCGCCAGGTCAGCGCGCGAAACACCACCACGGCCAAGATCAGCGCGTGCAACGCGGCCACGGCTGCGGCCTCGGTGGGCGTAAATGCGCCAGAGTAAATACCCCCCAGCAGCACGATGGGCATTGACAAGGGCAGGGCACCGCGAAAGATCAGCCCGGCCCACTCGGAGCGCGGCACCGGCTCGTCGCGCGGCATATTGCGTTTGACCGCAATGATGTGCACCACCAGCATCATCAGCACCGCCATCAGCGCACCGGGCACCACGCCGCCCAGAAACAGCGCGCCTACCGACGCGCCCGACACCAGTGCATAGATCACCATCGGAATGCTGGGCGGAATGATGGGCCCCAGCGTGGCGCTGGCGACCACCACCGCACCGGCAAAGCCACGGGTGTATTCGGGCTTTTTGAGCATCTGGCGAATCGTGACCAGACCGGGGCCTGCTGCGTCGGCAATCGCGCTGCCACTCATGCCGGAAAAAATGACACTCACCAGAATGTCCACCTGCGCCAAACCACCACGCATGCGGCCCACCAGAATGCGGCAGAAGTCAAAAATGCGTTCGCTCACGGTGCCCGCATTCATGATGTTGGCAGCAAACACAAACAGCGGTACGGCCAGCAGCACATAGCTGTTGTACAAACCGTTGCTCACTTGCTCTGCCACCAGCCCGAGGTCTTGTTTTTTGATGAGCAGGTAGCCCACGCCCGAGGCCAGCATGGAAAAACCGATGGGCATGCGCAGCAGCATGCCGCCCACCATGACGCCGACCAAAACCCACAGTGCATTGCTCATAGTGCAGGTCTCATTGAATGTGCAACTCCTGCTCCAACCCGTGGCCACGCACGGCCTGCACAATGGCCCAGGCACTGCGCAGCACCAGTGCCACCATCAAAATTACAAAAGGCATAAACACCCACATAAACGAAATCCCCAACACCGGAGAGCCTTCGCGGTTCATGAAGTGCACATAGTCCCAGGTAGCGGGCAGCGCCACCAGGCACAGCCCCCCAATCAGCAAATTGCCCGCAATGCGCATGGCCTGGCGCGTGCGATAGCCCGCGCTGTTCCAGAGCAGATCAAAGACCACGTGCTCGCGCTCGGGCACCACCGTTGCGGCGGCCCACAGAATCACCCAGAGGTACAGAATGACAGCGGCCTCGTCCGTCCACGGCAGTGGCTTGTTAAAACCAAAACGTGCCGTGATCTGGACGATAAAGACGACAAACAGTGTCAGGAATAGACCGCCACCAACCAGGTTGGCACCGCGCTGCAACCAGCGTCCCATTTACTTGGTCGCGTTGATGCGCTCGATCAAGCCCTTGGGCCAGACCTTGGCGTAATCAGACGCCATGTACGTGGCTTGCACCGATTTGTGGAAGGCGTCCAGGTCAGGGGTGGTGACCTGCAGGCCCTCTTTTTTGAAGAA
>JBEEJM010000257.1:0-5648 GCA_041169205.1 Pseudomonadota bacterium
CATCATGTCGTGCAAACACAGCCCCGGCAGCGCCTCCAGCTGGTCGCGCGACCACTTCACACCCTTTGGCATAAAGCGCTTGGACGGCAACATCACCGCATCGGCCTGCGCCTTGGTGCCAATGCGCCACAGCAGACTCTCGGTCTTCAACCGAGCCCCGCCACAGGTGCCACACGGTGTGTAACTGCGGTACTTGGACAGCAGCACCCGGATGTGCATCTTGTAAGCCTTGGTCTCCAGATACGCAAAGAATCGGTCCACGCCAAACCAGTGCTGGTTCCACTTGCCGTTCCACTGCGGCGAGCCCTTGTAGACCCAGCCCTTTTGCTCCTCGGTCAGCTTGTACCAAGGCGTGTCACGCGGAATACCGGCCGCCTCGGCGTGGCGCATCAGGTCGTCCTGGCACTCCTGCCACGCAGGGGTTTGCATCGGCTTGACCGCGCCCGCGCGCAAGGTGAGTTTTTCGTTGGGAATGACCAGCCCATAATCCACCCCCACCACGCGGCCAAAGCCACGGCAGGCCTCACACGCCCCCACCGCGGAGTTGAACGAAAACATGGAGGCGATGGGGTCGGTGTAACGCAAATCGCTCTGCGGACAATGCAATCCGGTCGAGAAACGCCACAGCACGGGCGCTGCAATTGCTATATTTTCGATAGCTGCTTGCGCAGATTCTACGGGGGCTACAGCCTCATTTAATACATAAACATTCAAGCGACCACTACCCCGCTTCAACGCCACTTCAATGGCTTCGAGCACGCGGGCTTTTTCTACGCTGTCGATACGGAAGCGGTCGGCCACCACATCTAAAACCTTGCGCGGACCACTGCCCGTGGCCACATCGCGCTCCGCCTGCACACGCGTGAAGCCGCTGGCGCTGAGCCATTGCGTGACTTCATCGGCAGAGGTACTGGCAGGCAGCTCCACTGGGAAAGTCAGTGCCAGACGGGGATTCCCCTCTGAAACGGCCCGCCGCACCAGCTCGGCGTAAATCGTCTCCGGTGTGTCGTGCTGCACCGGCAAGGCGGTGTCTTTGTCAAAGAGACTTCCAGCGCGCGAAAACAAGAGCTTGAGGTGGTCATTCAGCTCCGTCATCGTGCCCACCGTGGAGCGACTGGAACGCACCGGGTTGGTCTGGTCAATGGCGATGGCCGGGGGTACGCCCTCCACCTTGTCCACGGCAGGTTTGTCCATGCGGTCCAGAAACTGGCGCGCGTAGGCCGAAAAGGTCTCGACATAGCGGCGCTGGCCCTCGGCATACAGAGTGTCAAACACCAAACTAGACTTGCCCGAGCCGCTGGGCCCGGTCACCACCGTCAGTTCGCCCGTGCGAATGTCGAGGTCTAGATTTTTGAGATTGTGTTGCCGCGCTCCGCGAATGCGGATGGTGCCCTGGGACATAGTGAATGCTCTTTCCGGAGGAGGACAGACATTCTAGGCATCCCAATAGTCACAACCACTACGTGAGGGCAATTTGGCGCAGGGCCGCCCCAAGCCCAATTCGCCCCCTTGGGGGGCAGCGACCCGCGCAGCGGCGGAGCGTGGGGGCTACCCCTTTAGCGCGCGCTCCAATTGCTGGGCCGCTTTAACGCCCACGGCTTCCTGGATTTTGGGGAACAACTTGATCAGATCGGCGTAGCCCGCAGCAGACTCCACCGCCAAATTGAGCATGAACCCTCGCAAACCCATGCCGGCGGTCAGCTGGGTTGCCAAAGGTTTGGCGTCTTTGTAGCGGTCTTGTTCTGATCTGCCACTGCCTGCAGCGGTCAATTCCGCCGGCACCGTAACGGCAGTATCTGAAGAAAAAAGGGTCAGAAACCCCAAGCCGACCATGGCATCCACATCGGCTTGGGTAACCCCCAATCCAACTGTGGCTGCCAAAACCTGCTCCAACGTTTTGTGTCCATCAAACAAAATAAAGGTGGATCGCTGCCTAGCGGTAAAAAGGGGCGATCGCTCTTTAAATGCCTGCTGACCTGTCTCGGTCTTTATATAGCGCATGCGGCCATTTTAGAGGCCTAAATAACACCGCTGTGTTACTTTTTTGTTACTTGGGTGCACTGGCAGCACCTGCTGCAGCGGGAGCGGCTTGGACAGGGGCTTCGACGTGCGCTGTGTCACCATGCTTTTCTCCGCTCATGTCGATGTCTCCGCCCTTGCTCAGGATAAAAAGGGCCAGGCCCGCAAACGCCACAAATCCAACAGCAATTTTCCACATACGATTTTCTTTCAATAAAAAGGGCTCTACTAGAGAGCCCGTCAAAAGGACCCCGCTCCCCCTAGGAGCTTGGGCCATTACCTTAACGCACAACTCAGTCGTTGGCGTAAATATCCACGTCTTTGGTTTCCTTGACGAACAGCATGCCGATGACGAAAGTCATACCGGCAACGATGATCGGGTACCACAGGCCGTTGTACATATTGCCGGTCTGCGCCACGATAGCGAACGCAGTGGTAGGCAACAAACCACCGAACCAGCCGTTACCAATGTGGTAAGGCAAGCTCATGGACGTGTAGCGGATACGTGTGGGGAACATTTCTACCAGCATGGCAGCAATAGGACCGTACACCATGGTCACCAGAATCACCAGGTAGGTGAGGATGGCGATAACGGTTACTTTGTCGAACTTGGCCATGTCAGCTTTGGCTGGGTAGTTGGCAGCCTTCAAAGCAGCGCCGAGGTTGGCACCCAACAATACACCGCCAGCGGTCTTTTCGTTGCTCATGTCAGCTACAGACTTCTTGGCAGCTTCCACAGCCTTGGGGTCCAGTGGTTGCGCAGCAGACACTTCAGCCAATTTGGCTTCCGCTTTGACTTTGGCAGCAGCGATGTCTTCTGGGCTGTACTTCACTTGCACCACGGTCTCGCCAACTTT
Source organism: Pseudomonadota bacterium (assembly GCA_041169205.1). GTDB lineage: Bacteria > Pseudomonadota > Gammaproteobacteria > Burkholderiales > Burkholderiaceae_C > Allorhodoferax. The sequence goes on from JBEEJM010000257.1 coordinate 2,877, forward strand.
GATGGTGGCAGCTGTACCGGCTGGGGCAGTGATGTTCTCGTAGCTCACCGAAGCACCGGCCAGGCGTTGCTTGGCAATGTCGCAAGAGCTGGTGAACTTAACCGTACCTGTGGGGTTGAACTGGAATGAGCACTCTTTCGGGTCTGCAGTCACAGTCACCTTGTTGGCAGCTTGTGCAGCGGCCAGATCAGGGTTGGCAGCCTTGGTCAAGGCAGTGAACACGGGGAAGTAAGTCAGCACAGCCAACAAGCAACCGGCCATGATGATGGGCTTGCGGCCAATCTTGTCAGACCAAGAACCAAAGATCACGAAGAACGGAGTTCCGATGATCAGAGACACCGCAACCATAATGTTGGCAGTAGCGCCGTCCACCTTCAAAGCCTGCGTCAAGAAGAACAGAGCGTAGAACTGGCCGGAGTACCAAACCACAGCCTGACCAGCGGTCAAGCCAACCAGCGCCAAGATCACGATCTTCAGGTTCTTCCATTGGCCGAAAGACTCGGACAGGGGTGCCTTGGAAGTCTTGCCTTCAGCCTTCATCTTGGTGAAAGCGGGAGATTCATTCATGCTCAAACGGATGTAGACCGACACGGCCAACAACAGAATGGACACGATGAATGGCACGCGCCAGCCCCAATCAGCAAACGCTGCTTCACCGATGGCAGTACGGGTACCCAGAATCACCATCAACGACAGGAACAGGCCCAAAGTCGCCGTGGTCTGAATCCAGGAGGTGTACGCACCGCGCTTGCCTTGTGGCGAATGCTCGGCCACATAGGTTGCAGCACCGCCGTACTCACCGCCGAGCGCCAGGCCTTGCAGCATGCGCAGTGCGATCAGGATGACGGGAGCCGCCACGCCAATAGAAGCGTAGTTAGGCAACACACCCACGATGAACGTGGACAAGCCCATGATAAGGATGGTCACCAGGAAGGTGTATTTACGACCAATCATGTCGCCCAAACGGCCGAACACCAATGCGCCGAAAGGACGCACGATGAAGCCTGCAGCAAACGCCAGCAAAGCAAAAATGAAGGCGGAGCCTTCGTCCAAGCCACTGAAGAACTGCTTGGCAATAATGGCTGCCAAAGAACCGTACAGGTAGAAGTCGTACCACTCAAAAACGGTGCCTAGCGACGAAGCGAAGATAACTTTCTTCTCTTCTGCAGACATGGGCCGTGGGGCTGCTGTTGCCATAAATGAATCTCCTTTTATGAATAAATCGACCAACCAACGCGGTCAGTGGGACGGACTATGGCCACGACTTCTGACCTCTATCTGACGGCAGCCCAACGCGGGCTTGCGCTTAACTTATCCGCAACTTACGAACCACGTATTAACCCTTAGAAGTTTTTTCCCATCATGAAAAAAAGTGGCTAATTTCGCGAAAAACGACGCAAATCGGGTCAAGGCAACCTAGGGAAACTCCCAATATTTCCGACTCCACAGTAAGGGCTTAGTCAGTCGTCGTCGCCATCATCCAGCCCCTACAGCGACCCGCTTGGTCCGTTGTCAATCCCCGCCTTTTAAGGAGTCAAAGATATGGCTGATCCCATTGTGGAAAAAATCCAGAGTCACCCCAAGTACCTGGAACTCAAGAGCAAGCGCAACAGCTTTGGCTGGATGCTCACCATCCTGATGATGGTCGTGTACTACGGCTACGTCGCGTTGATCGCGTTCAACAAGCCATTTTTGGCCCAACGCATGGGTGACGGTGTGACGTCCCTGGGCATTCCTATTGGCCTGGGTGTCATCATTTTTACGGTGGTGATCACTGCCATCTATGTGCGTCGCGCCAATGGCGAGTTTGACGAACTGACCGCCGCCATTCTGAAAGACGTGTCCAAATGATTAAAAAATCTTCCCTGCTTGCAGCGCTGATGCTGCTGGTCTCTGGTGCCGTCATGGCGGCCGGTGCCGACCTGGGTCAGGTCGAGAAGCAACCTACCAACTGGGTTGCAATCGGCATGTTCACAGCCTTCGTGGTGGGCACCCTGTTCATTACCAAATGGGCTGCTGCCAAGACCAAATCGGCTGCTGACTTCTACACCGGCGGTGGCGGCATCACCGGTTTTCAGAATGGCCTGGCCATTGCGGGCGACTACATGTCTGCCGCTTCGTTCCTGGGTATTTCCGCTGCCGTGATGGCATCGGGCTATGACGGCCTGATCTACTCCATCGGCTTCCTGGTGGGCTGGCCTGTCATCACATTCCTGATGGCCGAGCGTCTGCGCAACTTGGGCAAATTCACCTTTGCCGACGTCGCCGGTTACCGCTTCCAGCAAAAGCCCATCCGCATTTTTGCGGCTTCGGGCACGTTGGTGGTGGTGGCGTTCTATCTGATCGCCCAAATGGTGGGTGCAGGCTCGCTGATCAAGCTCCTGTTTGGTCTGGAATACTGGATGGCCGTGGTGATCGTGGGCGCGCTCATGATGATTTACGTGCTGTTTGGCGGTATGACTGCAACCACCTGGGTGCAGATCATCAAGGCCTGCATGCTGCTGGCTGGCGTGACCTTCATGGCCTTCATGGTGATGGCCGAGTTTGGCTTCAGCTTTGAAGCCCTGTTTGCCAAAGGCGTTGCCGTGAAAGCGCAACTCGCGATCAACGGTGGCAAGACTGCCGAAGAAGCTGCCGTCATCGGACAAGCCCTGATGGGCCCCGGTGGCTTCATCAAAGACCCCATCTCTGCCATTTCCTTCGGTATGGCTTTGATGTTCGGTACTGCCGGTCTGCCACACATCCTGATGCGCTTCTTCACCGTGCCTGATG
>JBEEJM010000258.1:0-4697 GCA_041169205.1 Pseudomonadota bacterium
AGATTGCCTATGGCGACTTCAATATGTCGTATGTCAACTTGCTCGTGTCCCTGTGCGGGCAGATCATCTCCACCCACGCACAGGAATACCTCAAGGAACGTTGGCTGCGTCCCATCCTGGCGGGTGACAAACTGGTGGCAATTGCCCTGACCGAACCCAGTGCCGGCTCCGACGCTGCGCGCCTCAAACTCAAAGCGGTCCGTGACGGCGATCACTTCGTCATCAACGGTGAAAAGACATCCATCTCCCTGGCGGACCAAGCCGATGTTGCGGTGGTATTTGCCCGCACAGGCACAGAAGCACAGGGTGCCAAGGGCATCAGCGCATTTCTGGTGCCCATGGATTTGCCGGGTCTGACACGTACAGCCTTTGACGATGTGGGTACCCGCGCTGTAGGCCGTGGCTCCATCTTTTTCGACAATGTGCGCGTCCCGGCGGATCACATGCTGGGCGACGAGGGGCAGGGCTTTATTCAGGTCATGCAGGGCTTCGACTACAGCCGCGCATTGATTGGCCTCCAATGCCTGGGCGTGGCGCGCGCTTCACTGGACGAAGCATGGGAATACGCCAAGGGCCGCGAAACATTCGGCCTGCCCATCATCGAGCGCCAGGGCGTAAGTTTCCCGCTCGCGGAGGCAGAGACCTACCTGGAGTCCCTGCGCTGGCACTGCCTTCGCACACTCTGGCTCAAAGACAACAACAAGCCCCACTCTGCAGAGGCAGCGATGTGCAAATGGTGGGGCCCCAAGTTGGCCTGTGAAATCGTGCACCAGTGCCTGCTTACCCATGGCCACGGCGGCTATGCCAGCGACTATGCATTTGCACAGCGTTACCGGGATGTATTAGGGCTACAGATTGGTGACGGCACAGCCAACATCATGAAGATGATCATTGCCCGCGAAAAATCCGGCATGCGTCTGACTTGAGCTGCGGTCAGAGGTTTGACATATTCGTTTGCAACTTCTTGAAGTAATGAATAAACGCCAGGCGATCATCAAACGACAGATCCTTGAGGGACTTGTCGTAAAAACTGTGGATAGGCTCTTGCAGCTTCTCCCACAGCACCTCGCCCCGCGCACTCAGCTTCACGGTGCGCGAACGACGGTCATCCTCGCTGGTAACGCGAACGACCAAACCATCCCGCTCCAACCGGGAAAGCAGCCCGGTGAGGTTCTGCCGACTGACCAGCAGAAAACGCGACAGGTCACCAATCGACATTCCATTCACCGCCTCCGGGCGGGACAGCGCACCCAACACCGACCACTGCTGCGTCGTGACACCAAACTCCTCAATGGCTTGGGTGCCTTTGGTGTGCAGGGTGTTGGCGACTTGAAACAACCGGAAGAAAAGCCGGTTATTGATTTCGTGAACCGCATGGTTCTTCTCGATGCGCAGGTCAGACATGGTGATTTTCAACGTGGGATTCAGTGGCCATCGTAAGCGATGCGACACAACAGACAACCCCTATTTTCAATTTTTAACAGGAGCAATCAATGCGTGGACTCAAAGACAAAGTAGTTTTGGTAACCGGTGGTGCTGGCGGCATTGGTGCCGCCACCTGCAAGCGCTTCGGCGAAGAAGGCGCCGCCGTGGCCGTGGTCGACATCAATCTGGCTGCGGCGCAAAGCGTGGCCGATGCCATCGTGGCTGCTGGTGGCAAAGCCCAGGCTTTCGCCGTAGACATCACACAACAAGATGCCGTGGTAGCCGGTGTGGCGGCCATCGAAGCGGCGCAGGGGCCTATCGATGTGCTGGTCAACAACGCCGGCTGGGATAAGGCAGGGGCGTTCCTCAAAACCGACAAAGCGCTATGGGAAAAGATTGTGGACATCAACCTGTATGGCGTGCTGTACATGCACCACGCTGTGCTCAAGGGCATGAGCGAGCGTGGCCAGGGTCGCATCGTCAACGTGGCATCGGACGCAGCACGCGTGGGCTCCTCTGGAGAAGCGGTCTACGCGCTGTGTAAAGGCGGCCTGATTTCGTTCTCCAAAACCATGGCGCGCGAATTGGCGCGCAAGCAAATCAACGTCAACGTGGTGTGCCCCGGCCCTACCGACACGGCGCTGTTTTCTGACTTTGCCGGAGAGGGCGAACAAGGCGAAAAATTGCGCGGAGCCCTGACCAAGGCCATTCCCTTTGGTCGCCTGGGCCAGCCCGGCGACCTGCCAGGTGCCATCTGCTTCCTAGCCAGCGACGACGCGGCTTTCATCACCGGGCAAGTCATCAGCGTGTCGGGTGGTCTGACCATGGTTGGCTAATTCAATTTTTCATAAGGAGACTCACATGGAATTCAACTTCACCGACATCCTCTACACGAAGGTAGAGGGCATTGCCACCATCACCATCAACCGTCCCAAGTCCTACAACGCGTTCACGGCCAACACCTGTGAAGAAATCATCCACGCGCTCAAGGACGCGGACTTCGACAGGAGCGTGGGGGTGATCGTGCTGACCGGTGCTGGCGAAAAGGCCTTCTGCACTGGCGGCGACCAGGGTACACAGGACGGTGGCTATGGTGGCCGGGGCGTGATCGGTCTGCCCGTCGAAGAAATGCAAAGCGCCATTCGCGACAGTTCCAAACCCGTGATCGCCCGCGTCAACGGCTTCGCCATTGGCGGCGGCAATGTGCTGGTCACAGTGTGTGACTTGGCCATCGCGTCTGAGACCGCTCAGCTCGGCCAGGTGGGGCCCAAGGTCGGCTCGGTAGACCCCGGCTTTGGCACGGCGCTGCTCGCACGTGTGGTGGGTGAAAAGAAGGCCCGCGAAATCTGGTACCTGTGCCGCCGTTACACCGCACAAGAGGCGCTGGCCATGGGCATGGTCAATGCCGTGGTGCCTGCCGACCAGCTGGATGCCGAAGTCAAAAAATGGTGTGACGAGATTCTGGAAAAGAGCCCTACCGCTATCGCCCTGGCCAAGAAGTCGTTCAACGTGGACACCGAAATGATCCGCGGCATGGGTGGCCTGGCGATGCACGCGCTGAAGATGTACTACGAGACCGCCGAATCGGCCGAAGGTGGCAACGCCTTCCGTGAAAAGCGCAAACCTGAATTCCGCAAGCACGCCAAGTAACCCCATTGCGCCAGGACATTGCCATGATCAGAGATCCGGAAACCCTCACCCTCCTGCTCGACACCCTCGCCCGCTTTGTGCGGGAGAAGCTGGTACCCGCCGAGGCCCATGTGGCGGAAGCCGACCAGATTCCAGAGAACATCGTGCAGGACATGAAAGACCTGGGTCTCTTTGGAATGTCCATTCCCGAGGCTTATGGCGGCATGGGCCTCACCATGGAAGAAGAGGTGATGGCGGGTTTTGAGATTGCGCGTACCTCGCCAGCCTTTCGCTCCCTGTTTGCCACCAACAACGGCATCGGTGCCCAGGGCATTGTGCTGGACGGTACCGATGCCCAAAAGCAGCATTACCTGCCGCGCATCGTTACCGGCGAGATCATTGGTTCCTTTGCGTTGACCGAGCCCGACAGCGGCTCCGACGCGGCCAGTGTGCGCACTACTGCCATCCGTGATGGCGACAGCTACGTCATCAACGGCACCAAACGCTACATCACCAACGCACCGGAAGCTGGCATCTTCACCGTCATGGCTCGCACCGACACGCAGAAGAAAGGCGCCGACGGCATCTCGGCCTTCATTGTCGAAAAAGGCACACCCGGTCTTTCGCTAGGTGCCATCGACAAGAAGATGGGGCAAAAAGGAGCACACACCTGCGATGTGATTTTTGAGAATGTTCGCATTCCGGCGGCCAACCTGATCGGAAGCCAGGAAGGTATGGGCTTCAAGACCGCCATGAAAGTGCTGGACAAAGGTCGCCTTAACATCGCTGCTGCCAGCGTGGGTGCTGCCCAGCGCATGCTGGCCGATGCTTTGCGCTATGCCAGTGAACGCAAACAGTTCGGCAAACCTATTGGCGAATTTCAACTGATTCAGGCCATGCTGGCAGACAGTCAGGCAGAGATTTATGCCGCCCGCTGTATGGTGATTGATGCCTCGCGCAAGCGGGATGAAGGAAAAAATGTCAGTACCGAAGCCGCCTGCGCCAAGATGTTTGCCTCCGAAATGTGCGGCCGTGTGGCCGACCGTGCGGTGCAGATATTTGGTGGCGCTGGCTATTTGTCGGAGTATGGTATCGAGCGCTTCTACCGCGATGTGCGCCTATTCCGTATCTTCGAAGGTACGACCCAGATTCAACAACTGGTCATTGCCCGCAACCTGCTGCGCGGCGACATGATCTAACCCGGAGTTACCCCATGAAAGTCCTGGCCCCCGTAAAACGGGTGGTGGACTACAACATCAAAGTCCGGGTGAAGTTAGTCAGGCCACACGGAAATGCGCGCTGTCCATTACCTTCAGGTCCGTAGCCACGAGTGGCGCAAACTCCATCTGGTCCAGCACATCGCGTTGCAGATCAATACCAGGAGCGATCTCAAAGAGTTCAATGCCTGAAGCCGTCAACCGAAAGCTGGCGCGCTCGGTGAGGTACAGCACATCCTGCCCGCGCACCAGCCCCTGTGGCCCGCTGTAGGTGATCTGCTCGACAGCCTTCACCAGCTTCTTCACGCTGCCTTGCTGTAGCACTTTCATCTGGCCATCGCCCGTCTGCAGCTTCACGCCTTTGGCTGCCAGGGTGCCGCAGAACACCACCTTCTTGGCGTTCTGTGCAATGTCGATAAAGCCACC
>JBEEJM010000259.1:0-16730 GCA_041169205.1 Pseudomonadota bacterium
GCATCCAGCAACTCACGGATGACATAACCCGGGCCACCTGCGGCCTGAAACTGGTTCACATCAGCGCTGCCATTGGGGTACACACGGGTCAACAAGGGCACGACGTCCGACAACGCGGAAAAGTCATTCCAGTCAATCACAATGCCAGCGGCACGCGCTACCGCCACCCAGTGAATCAAGTGGTTGGTCGAGCCACCGGTGGCCAGCAATGCCACCATGGCGTTGACGATGCAGCGCTCGTCCACCAACTGACCAATGGGGGTAAAGCGTTTGGACTTGGTGATGCCCAGCACCGTGCGTGCGGCTTCGCGGGTGAGCTCATCGCGTACGTCGGCACCGGGGTTGATAAAAGCAGTGCCGGGCACATGCAGGCCCATGGCCTCGAGCAGCATCTGGTTGCTGTTGGCGGTGCCGTAAAAGGTGCACGTACCCAGGCCGTGGTAGGCGGCAGACTCGGCCTGCAACAACTCGGTGCGACCGACCAAACCCTGGGCGGCTTTTTCGCGCACCTTGGCTTTTTCGTTGTTGGGCAAACCCGAGGTCATGGGGCCAGCCGGTACAAACACGGTTGGCAAATGCCCAAAGTGCAGCGCACCGATCAGCAGGCCCGGCACGATCTTGTCGCACACACCCAGCATGAGCGCGCAATCGAACACATCGTGGCTCAAAGAAATAGCGGTCGCCATGGCAATCGCATCGCGGCTGAAGAGGCTGAGCTCCATGCCCGGCGTGCCCTGGGTCACACCGTCGCACATGGCGGGTACGCCACCCGCTACCTGTGCCGTCGCCCCATGCTTGCGCGCCTCGGCTTTGATCAGATCGGGGTAGTACTGCAGCGGCGCGTGGGCCGAGAGCAAATCGTTGTAGGCGGTGACGATGCCAATGTTGGCACCCTTCTCCGCCACCACTTTGACTTTGTCCAGCCCCGTCACCCGTGCTTTGTCAGCATCCGGCATGGCCGCAAATGCATGGGCCACATTGGCACACCCCATGCGGTCTGCACCCGGCTTGCGCTGGGCGGCGATTTCAATTCCTTCCAGATACGCGCGCCGAGAATCCTGGCTACGCGCTTGGATACGCTGGGTCACTGCCTGAACGGTTGGATGGAGTTTCATAGATTTTGGTAACTAAATTACATACCGGATAGTACTCCGGAACCATGAAAACAACCACGATTCAGTTACCAGATGGTTACCAAAGCAATCGCACCCAAACCCACACCCCACACAACGCCAGCTTTCTATACTCAGGCCATGACCTCTCTTGCCGACCTTCGCAAAAGCTACGAGCGCGCCGAGCTCGACGAAAGCGCTTCGCAACCCAACCCGCTGGACCAGTTTGACCAGTGGATCAAAGAAGCCATCCACAGCGAAGTGCCAGAACCCAATGCCATGACCGTGGCCACGGTAGGCCATGACTTGCGGCCGTCCACGCGCGTGGTGCTGATTAAAAGCTACGACGCACACGGCATCGTCTGGTTCACCAACTACGAGAGCCGCAAGGGCCAGGAGCTGGCGGGCAACCCGTACGCGGCGCTGCAATTTCACTGGGTGGAGCTGGAGCGCGTGGTGCGCATTGAAGGCATCGTAGAAAAGATAAGCGACACCGAAAGCGACGACTACTTTCGCAGCCGCCCGCTCGATTCGCGGGTGGGGGCTTGGGCGTCACCGCAGAGCCAGGTGATTTCGGGGCGCACGGTGCTGGTCGCCAATGCAGCCAAATACGCCGCGCAGTTTTTGCTGCAGCCGCCGCGCCCGCCGCACTGGGGCGGCTATCGGCTCACGCCCGAGCGCTGGGAGTTTTGGCAAGGCCGCAAAAGCCGCTTGCATGACCGCTTGCGCTATACGCAGGAGGCCGATGGCAGCTGGCTGCGCGAGCGGCTCGCGCCTTAAACGATCGCCTTCATCAGGCTGCCCTAACCCGCGATGTAGGGCACCAAGGTCATCACCAGCGTCACGCTGACCAAGGCCACCAGCGTCGACACCGCCACACTGGCCGTCACCAGGTCTTGCGCCTTTTGGTAGCGGTGGGCGAACAAAAACACATTCGCCCCAATCGGCAGTGATGCAGCTACCACCAGCACGGTGAGTGACGCGCCGCGCAGGCCAAAGGCCCAGCCCACCAGCGCCATCAGCAGCGGATGCAGCAGCGTCTTCACGCCGGCAATGGCCAGCGCACTTTTGAGCTCGCGCCCAATGGCGGCCTGCGACAAGGTCACGCCCACCAGCACCAGCGCCACGGGGCCGAAGGCATTACCCAAAAGCAGCAAGGGCCGGTCCACCACCGACGGCAGGGCCCAGCCGGTTTGCGCAAACAGCAGGCCCGCAATGATGGGCATAGGTACCGGGTGCACCACGGCAGCACGAATCGCCATGCCGATGGTGGCCAGTTTGTGGCGCTGTGGCACCAAACCGCTCTGCACCTGTTCGCGCGCTTGCAGCAGCTCCAGCACCACCGTCGCCATGGTCAGCAGTACCAGCGCATGCAGAGAAATCAGGGTGAACAACAACACCAGTGCGTCTTTGCCATAGGCTAGTCCCACCAGCGGTATGCCGATCATCACCGTGTTGCTAAACGTGCCAGAGAGGGCGATGACCGCCGCGCGGCTACTGGCACCTTGCACCAGGAGCAGCGCCGTAAACAGGCCTGCCGCCACCGCGAAATACAGCGACACCGGACGAAAGTCGAGTTGCTCCACATGCACGCTGCTCATGGTGCGAAACAGCAGCGCTTGGGTGAGCACCAGAAACACCAGGTTGGAGAGATCTTGCACCGACTCTTGGCGAATCAGCTTGAGCCGCCCAGCCACTAGCCCCACCAGAATCAGCAGGACCACCGGCACCAACGAGGAGACGACCGGGTGGTCGAGTGGAATCACAGAAGTTACAAAGTCTTACTTCACGGGCACCGCATCGGTGATGCGGTAGTACAGACCAAACGGGTCGTCGTGCAGCACGGCAAACTGGCCTTCGACCGCTATGGCTTCCAGCGAATATTTCACTGGAGTTTTGGTTTTGACTTCGACCATGCTCTCAGGGCCACCGGGCAGGCAGAACGAGCAGGTCAAGGGCACCGAGCTGAGCAAAAAGTGCTTTTGTTTTTCACCCGGCTCCAGCGGCATCATGAAGCCCTGCACGCGCTGGCTCTTGGCATTGAGCGCCTGCACATTGGACGGAAACACCGGCAGCACGCGGTTTTTTTCAGTCTTGGTCTTGATGGCGGTCAGCAGCGACCAAGGCAACACATCCGCGCGCTCTTGCAAGGGTGCAAATGGGCTGTTGGGGCTGTGCACGCCCGCCCCCGACCCAGCAGGAATGCCCGCCGCTGCCATAGGAGAACTCAGCTGCGCCCACCCGTCCAGTGGCGCCAGGCCCAACACCAGGGACAGCGCGACGGCGAACTTTGAGAAAGCGGTATTCATAGAAATCTCCTGGCGACGGTGACCATCTTAGTGCTCATGCTTCATGCCGCAAAATTTGCCGATGGCCAGCCCCTTGCAAGCGGCCAGTAGCTCTTTCTCGCAGACTTCGTCTTTTTTGCCGGACTCCAGGCACTTGGCAGCGCCTTCATGGGCCGCGGCCATGGCGCGGTGACGGGCAATATCAACCTGGGTTTCTTTGTCCAGCTTGCCATCGGCTGCTATAGAAATAGTAGCTGTCAACGCAAGTGCCACGAGGGATAGCAGTGTTTTTGTCATAAATTTCCTTCGGTTTCTGATCTAGCGGGCTTGCAAAAGTTCCAGCACACTCACGCGATACGCCCCCAGCGCGGGCAGCAGCGCCGCCCCCAGCGACACTATTAAAGCCAATGCGGGCACCAGTACCAGCGACGCGGGCCACACCCAGCCGCCAATGAGCAAAGAATTGTCGAGCTGTAAAAACCAGCCCAGGCCCGCCGCAAAGGCCTGGCCCAGCAGCAGCCCCAAAGCCGCGGCCAGCAAGCCCAGCCACAGCGCTTCGCAAAGCAACAAGGCCGCCACCTTGGACGGTGGTGCGCCCAGCATGCGTAGCAGCGCCAGATCGCCCCGACGCTCACGCACCGCACTCCACAGTGCAATGAACACGCTCAGGCCCGCGGTGAGCAGCAACACCCCTGCAAACGCCCGCAGCACATCGGTGCCCAAGCCGAGCATGTGCAACAACCGGCTCACCTCCAGCGCCGGAGATGCGGCTTGCATCTCGGTGCTGGTGTTCACAAAGCGCGGAAAACTCATAGCGGCCAGGGGCGTTTTGTACTGCACCAGGGCCATGGTGATTTCGCGCTCGTCTTCCATGATCTTGCGGTCTTCGTCGTCCAGCGCGGTGGTGTCCTCGTGCACCTTCCAGACGGACGCGGTGTCGGTCAGGATCAGGCGGTCCAGCACGCTGCCACCGGGCTGGAGAATGCCCACCACGTGGTAACGGTTGTCGCCGTGTATGTGCCCCCCCGCACCCAAGCCGTGCGACCCGGCGAACTCGGTGCCCATCGCCAGCCCCAGCTTGCGCGCCACCGTGGCCCCCACCACCACCTGCATGGGGCTGTCCCACAGCCGGCCCTGGGCCAGTTCGGCCTGGTAGTGGCTGAGGTAGGCGTGCGAGGTACCCACAATGCGAAAGCCCTGCAAGTTGTCACCCAGGCTGATGGGAATGATGGCCGCCACCAGCGGGTGCTGCTCCAGCGCCTGCACCGCCTTGAGCGGCACATTGCCCGGAGGCACATCCAAGTGCAACACGCCGCTGAGAATAAGCTGCATGGGGCTGCCCTTGGCACCCACGACCACGTCAATACCGGCCAGATCGCGGTCAAACGCGGTTTCCAACTGGTGCGCCACCAGCAGCAAAAACGTGATGGATGCCAGCCCCAAACTCAGCAGCAGCACATTGAGCGCTGCCCCCAAAGGGCGGGACCACAGATAGCGCCAGGCAAAGAAAAGCGTTTTCATGCTATGTTTTTAATAGCTAACGACGCACAAGCTGCAAGGGCTGGAAGCCGATTTCACCATTAATCCCGGCTGGAATGCGCTGCGCCACGCGGGCGTCGTGGGTGGCAATCACCAAGGTCGCACCTTGGGTTTGGGCGGCGCGCAGCAGCAACCCCACGGCATCGGCTGCGGCCTCGTCGTCCAGACTGGCGGTGGGTTCATCAGCCAACAAGACACGGGGCTGCAACAGCACGGCGCGGGCCAACGCCACGCGCTGCGCCTGTCCGCCCGACAACTGCCCCGGCTTGCGATCCGCCAGGTCGCGCACCACCAGCGACTGCAGCACTGCGTCTATGCGCCCATCGTCTTGGGTCTGCCCCGCCGCCCACTGGGCCATCGCTAGATTTTGACGCACCGTCAACGCCGCGCTGAGGTGCAATTTTTGAGGTAAAAAGCCGATAGCCCCCGACCGCCAAGCGTCAGAAGCTATGTTTTTCATAGCGCCTAGCGCTTGCCCGGCGACTGTCAAGGTGCCATCCGTGGGGGCAACGAGGGCCGCCACCAGGGCCAACCAGGTCGATTTTCCGCAGCCCGACGGCCCGCTGAGCAGCAGCACAGCGCCCTGCGCCACATCGACATCGGGAAAATGCAAAGCCGCTCCGCCCGGGTAGGCATAGGCCAGCTGGCGCGTCTGGATCACGCGGCCATTCCTTACTTTTTGGACAGCGTCACGCTGGCGTATTCGGTGACACCCATCACGTGAAACAAGGCCCCGACCAGACGGGGCACGCCGACAAACTGCACCTGCACGCCATCAGAATGGTTCGCGGCCAGCCAATTGAGCAGCGTGCCGGCCGCCGCAAAATCGACCCGGACAAGACGAGCGCACTGAATGGTCATGGGCTCACCCTGCGGCACTTGCTGAAGCATCTGGTCCATGTGCTGGGTCGCGTCCGTGAGTAAATTGCCCCGCAACTCCAGCGCAATGGCAACACGGGGCTCACTGAGCAGGGCACCCGCTTCGGTCACCACGTCGTCGGGATCCACCGGATGGTGCTCTACGCTGCGTGCAACCTCGTAAGTGCAATTGGACTCCAGCCAGCTCGGTGGCGACACCTCGTAGGTCATGCAGTAGTCCAGCGCCACGTTTTCATAGGTCTCATGCGCACCCTGCACGCGCAAAGCCTCCAAACGCAGATGCCACCAGGCCGACTCTATGGCGCGCTCCCCCACGGGCGTGGCTTTTTGCAGCACGCTGTTGAGTACCTCGGTGCCGCTGAAGACCAACGCCAGCGGCTGGGCAGCCCACTGGGTAAACAACGCTGAAAGTGGTTTCACACTCCGCGCTGAAATGGTCTGCAAAGGGTCCCAGTGGACATGGCGCGCCGTGCCACTGGCCCGCGCAGCGGCCATGCGAGCCACATCGTCTGCATCGAGTTGGGCCGGGCAAATCCAGGTGCTGACCGGCACGCCGGAAAGCGCAGGCGCAAGCGCAAGCGCTTGTGTCGACGGATCTGACAACGCCGAAACCGAATACCACTCGGGTGCCGACTGGCCAAATCGTTGGGCGTAGTCGATGGCCAACGCGTCAAAATCGTCGGACAAATCGGCCGCGCGGTACACATCGAGCAGGGCACAAATACTGCTCTCCGCCAACGTGGGGTCCATCTCGGGGTCTTCCAGTGCAACCATCAAAATGGCGGCAGCGGCAGCATAGTCGCCCTCGGCGAAACGGATTGCAGCCTCCTGCATGGCGGTGCTGTCCAGGTCGGGAAGTACCGGCGTCTCCGTGCGAACCGAGGCCGCACTGTCCGTCAGTGGCGCTTCGCTCGACAACGGCGCATGCACGCTCAGCATGCTGGTGAAGTCCAGATCCATGTCCAGATCGTCCATGGGCTGTGTAGCGGGTGAATCCACTGGCTCCTGCTTTCGCGCAGTGGCCTTCACCACCTCACTCAAAGTCGGCAGCAACCTGACGGCATTGATCGGTGTGGGGCGGGTGCGCAGGTCATTGCGCCGGTCTGCGTGTTTGCCACGCGTCCACGACTCGGCCATGTGCGCTTCAATGGCATCAATTTTTTGCAGTGTGCTGGTGCGCGCCCGCAGCAACACGTCTTCGGTGCGAAAGCTCGAACTGGTCTGGAACACCGAGGGACGCCCATTGCCCAAGCGTCCGTCGTTGCCTTTTTTCTTCATGAGCTTGCGCAGCTGGCCCAGCTCGCGCTTGCGCACCATGTCGTCACGCCGTTTGGCTTCTATGCGCTCACGCAAGGCCTTTTTTTCCGCCTCACTGCCGCGCGGCAGGTCGGTGTCCGGCGCGTCTACAGGTGCCGCTGCGGGTGCGCGGATCATCTGGGCCATTCTGGCAAAAATACCTGGGGGACTTGCTTTGGTTGCCATGCTCGGATCTATTGCGGGCGGGTTGTCGTCGTTGTCGTTTGAACCTTCGACCGGCGTTGAACTTTACCCGACTGTGTCTGCGATGGCGTAACGGTTCCCTGCGCATGGCGCTGGTTGTTACAAAAATCGTGGCTGATGGCCAGGTTTTCTATATGGCTGTTGCCGCCTTCGCTCAAGGGCTGGATGTGCTCCAGCGTAGAGGCCTCGGGCAGCACATGCTCGCCGCAGACCCAGCACGGCACCACGCCATGCAGCTGCCGGGCCACGGTTTTGTAGATTTTGTCGCGGGTAAAGGACAGTCGGCTCACGCTTTTTGAAGCCTTGCAAAGGTTTTACGAAATTTGGCTACTTTGGGCGCAGCCACGGCCATGCAATAGCCCTGGTGCGGGTTGCGAGCAAAAAAGTCCTGGTGGTAGTCCTCGGCAGGCCAGTAGTCTTGCTGGGGCAACACTTCGGTCACCAGCGGGCGGCTGTATACGCCGCTGGCCACCATTTCCGCCATCACTTCGCGAGCCACCACGGCCTGCTCTGGGTCAGACGTGTAAATACCGCTGCGGTACTGGGTGCCGGAGTCGTTGCCCTGGCGGTTGAGCGTGGTGGGGTCGTGAATGACAAAGAAAATTTCCAAAATTTCTCGGGTGGAAATCTGCGTCGGGTCAAACACCAGTTTGACCACCTCGTTGCACCCGGTGGTGCCGGTGCACACATCGTCATAACTGGGCTGCACCACCTGCCCGTTGCTGTAACCAGATTCCACACCGACCACGCCGCGCACCTGCACGAACACAGCATCCAGGCACCAGAAGCAGCCGCCGCCCAGGGTGAGAGTTTGCAATACTTGTGGTGTGGATGGCATAGTAGGTTTCCGGTGGCTGGGTTGCCATCTTACTGACGTGGCATGCAAAACCATTTCTTTACCTGGCAGATACATCCAGCGCCTTGACCCTTGGTGGGCAAAGCCCTAAACTAATAACCCGTTAGTCAGTAAATAAATGCCTTCACTCAATCTCTGCGACATTGCAGCCCAGGTTCGGGCCAAGCACGAGCGGCGCAAGGAAGCCCGACCGGGCGAATTGCTGGCTGCTGCTTTGGCGTTGTTTGTCGAAAAAGGCTATGCCGCCACCCGTGTCGAAGAGGTTGCCCAGCGTGCCGGGGTGTCCAAAGGCACCTTGTTTTTGTATTTTTCCAGCAAAGAAGAACTCTTCAAAGCCGTCGTACGCGAAAACATCTCGGGCCGCTTTCTGGAGTGGACCGCCGAGCTGGAAAGCTACCAAGGCAGCAGCGCCGATCTGTTGCGCTACTGCCTGAACGTCTGGTGGGAGCGGGTTGGCTCCACACAGGCATCTTGCATCCCCAAACTGATGATGAGCGAAGGCAACAACTTCCCCGAACTGGCGGCGTTTTACGAGCTGGAGGTGATTCGCCCCGGCGACCAGCTGATCCGGCGCATCATCCAGCGCGGCATTTCCAGCGGTGAGTTTCGCCCGATTGACATGAAATACGCGGCCTACCTGGTGCTGGCCCCCATGCTGTTTTTAACCATGGCCATGCATTCCTGTGGCCCCTGGGCCGACCCGGCCAACCAGTTGAACCCACTGACCTTCATCAACATGCAAGTTGACATGATGCTGCACGGCCTACTTGTCGACACGGCCCCCACGGCAACCTCCCCCACTTTGAACCTTTCTGAAAAAGACGCTGTATGAAACGCTGGTTGAAATGGATTGCGATCGTTCTGGTACTTGCGTTACTCGGGCTGGGCGTCGCGCGCACCCTGTCGGCACGCAAAGACGCCAAAGCGGCACTGGATGCCCAACAGGAGGCACAAAAAGCCCAGGCCAGCATCACCCTGGCAGCCACCGATGTAGTGCAGGCCAAGACATTGGACATATCGCAGGGCCTGGACATTTCTGGCCCCATCAAGGCCACAAATTCGGCTTTTGTCAAAGCCCGGGTCGCCGGCGAACTGCGCGACCTCACGGTGCGCGAAGGTGATTTTGTTAAAGCCGGTCAAGTGGTCGCCCAGGTGGATGCCACCGAATACCAGGCCCGTGTACGCCAGGCCCAGCAACAGGCCGAAAGTGCCAAGGCCCAGGTGGACATTGCCCAACGCAGCTTCGACAACAACCGCGCGCTGGTGGACCAAGGCTTCATCTCCAAAACGGCACTGGACGCGTCGATTGCCACACTGTCGTCTGCCGAGGCCAACTACCGCGCCGCCCAGGCCGGGACCGAAGTGGCCGCCAAAGCACTGGATGACACGGTGCTGCGTGCGCCGATTGCCGGGTACATTGCCCAGCGCCTGGCCCAGCCCGGCGAACGCGTGGCCATCGACGCGCGCATTGTTGAAATTGTGGACCTCAGCCGCCTGGAACTCGAAGCCAGCCTGAGCGCCGCCGACTCCATGGCCGTCAAAGTAGGCCAAATCGCCCAGCTCTCCATTGAAGGCGCTGCCAAACCGGTGGCTGCCAAAGTGGTGCGTGTGAACCCCAGCGCCGTGGTTGGAAGCCGTGCCGTGCTGGCCTACCTGGCACTGGAAATCAACGCCGGACTGCGCCAGGGCCTGTTTGCACAAGGTTCGCTGGCCACCGGCACCACGCATGCACTGGTACTGCCGCTGAGCGCGGTACGCACCGACAAGCCACAGCCTTATGTGCAGTGGATTACCAAAGACCAGATCACCCACGCCATCGTCACATTGGGGGCACGCGGCGACGCCAATGGGCAAACCATGGTGGCCGTCACTGGCATTGCGGACAATGCTGAGGTGCTGAGTGGCACGGTCGGGGCGGTGCGCGAAGGCACGCTGGTCAAACGCAACCAGGGCAACAAGTAAATGTGGTTTACCCGTGTCTCCCTGCAAAACCCGGTCTTCGCGACCATGCTCATGCTGGCCCTGGTGGTACTGGGATTTTTTTCCCTGCAACGCCTGCAGATAGATCAATTCCCCAATATTGATTTCCCGGTCGTGGTCGTGATTACCGACTATCCCGGCGCTTCCCCCGAAATTGTGGAGAGCGAAGTCTCCAAAAAAATGGAAGAAGGCGTCAACTCGATTGCCGGTATCAACGCCCTCACCTCGCGCAGCTACGAAGGCCAGAGCGTGGTGGTGATCGAGTTTGGGCTGCACATCGATGGTCGCAAAGCGGCCGATGACGTGCGTGAAAAAGTGGCAGCCGTCAAACCCCTGCTGCGCGCCGAGGTGAAAGAGCCGCGCGTGCTGCGCTTTGACCCCGCGGCCCGTGCCATCTGGTCGGTAGCGGTGTTGCCAGACGCCAAGACCCTGGGCAGCAAAGCGTTAAGCCCGGTCGAACTGACCAACTGGGCCGAGCAAAGCTTCAAACGGCGCCTGGAAAATGTGCGTGGCGTAGGTTCGGTCACGGTGGTGGGCGGCACGAAGCGTGAAATCAATATTTACTTGAATCCGCAGGCGCTCGAATCTTTTGGCATCACCCCCGACCAGGTAGTGGCTGCCGTGCGCAACGAGAACCAAGAACTGCCCGTGGGCTCACTGCGATCGTTAGAGCAAGAACGTGTGATCCAGATTGATGCGCGCATGGAGCGCCCCGAAGACTTTGGCCGCATCATCGTGTCGCGCAAAAACGGTGCGCCGGTGCGCATTGACCAAATTGCACGCGTGTCCGATGGCGCGCAAGAAGTAGACAGCCTGGCGCTGTACAACGGGCAACGCACTTTGCTTTTGAACGTGCAAAAGTCGCAAGACGAAAACACCATTGCCGTCGTAGACGGACTGATTAAAACCCTGGCAGACATGCAGAAGCAGCTGCCACCCGGCGTCCGCCTGGAACAGATTACCGACGGTTCGCGCCAGATTCGCGTGTCGGTAGAAAACGTGCGCCGCACGCTGATTGAAGGCGCAGCCCTGACCATTCTGATCGTGTTCCTGTTCCTGAACTCTTGGCGCTCCACCGTCATCACCGGCCTGACGCTGCCCATCTCCATCATTGGCACCTTTTTGTTCATGAACATGTTTGGCTTCACCATCAACATGATCACGCTGATGGCGCTGTCCCTCTGCGTGGGCCTGTTGATTGACGACGCCATTGTGGTGCGCGAGAACATCGTGCGCCATGTGCAGCTGGGCAAGACCGCCTACCAAGCCTCGCTGGATGGCACCCAAGAAATTGGCCTGGCCGTCCTGGCCACCACGCTGTCCATCGTGGCGGTGTTCATGCCGATTGGCTTTATGGGCGGCATCATCGGCAAGTTCTTTCACGAGTTTGGTATCACCATCGTGGCGGCGGTTTTGATTTCGATGTTTGTGAGCTTCACGTTGGACCCGATGCTGTCGAGCATCTGGCACGACCCCAGTATTGAAGCCCACGGCCACCGCCATGCGCCTGTCACTTTGTATGACAAAACGATTGGCCGCGTGACGGGCTTGTTTGACCACGCCACCGATGCGTTGGCCGATGCCTACCAAAGCATTTTGCGCTGGGCGCTGGTGCACAAGATCAAGACCGTGTTGCTGGCGGTAGCCATTTTTGTGGTCAGCATCTTCATGGTGCCACTGCTGGGTACCGAGTTCGTGCCCAAGTCGGACTATTCTGAGACCACGCTGAATTTCTACACCCCCGTCGGCTCGTCGCTGGAGGTGACCGAGGCCAAGGCCCGCCAAGTGGAGGCCATCATTCGCGAATTTCCGGAAGTCCGCTATACGCTAACCACCATCAACACCGGCAACGCGCAGGGCAAGATGTACGCCAGCATTTATATGCGCCTGGTGGACCGCAAGCAACGCAGTTTCAGCGTCGACCAGATGTCCGTCGTGCTGCGCAAGCGTCTGCAAGAAGTACCGGGCATCACCGTCACCCACGTCGGCTTGCTGGACTCGGTGGGTGGGCAAAAGCAGGTGCTGTTCTCCATCCAGGGCCCGGACACTGGCGAGCTGGAACGTCTCACCCAACTGGCCACCGAAAAAATTCGCACCGTGCCTGGGCTGGTGGATCTGGATTCCAGCGTCAAGCCCAACAAGCCGACGCTGGATGTGAAAGTGCGCCGCGATGTGGCCTCCGATTTGGGCTTGGGCGTGGCGCAAATTGGCACCGCACTGCGCACACTGGTGGCCGGTCAAACGGTGGGCAACTGGCGCGCACCGGATGACCAAACCTACGACGTCAATGTGCGTCTGGCACCCGCCGCGCGCACCGCGCCGCAAGACATGGCGCACCTGCCCTTCACCGTGGGCAGCAACGCCGACGGCAGCCCGCGCATCGTGCGGCTCAACCAGGTAGCAACTATTTCTGAGGGCACCGGCCCGAATCAGATCAACCGGCGTGACCTGACCCGCGAAGTGGCCATCAGCGCCAATGTGTCGGGCCGCTCGGCGGGCGAAGTGTCTGCCGACATCACCAAGATCATGGACTCCATCGCCCTGCCACCGGGCTACAGCTACAAGTTCAGCGGCTCCACCAAAGATATGGCGGAGGCCTTTGGCTACGCCATCTCTGCATTGGTATTGGCGGTGGTGTTTATTTACATGATTCTGGCCAGCCAGTTCAAGAGTTTCCTGCAGCCACTGGCCTTGATGACGGCCCTGCCCCTAACCCTGATCGGTGTGGTGCTGGCACTCATGATGTTCCACTCCACCTTGTCGATGTTCTCGGTGATTGGTGTAGTGATGCTGATGGGCCTGGTCACCAAAAACGCCATCTTGCTGGTCGACTTTGCCATCCGCGCAAGGGAGGATGGCATGGAGCGCACGGAAGCACTGCTCATGGCTGCCAAGGTGCGGCTACGCCCCATTCTGATGACTACCTTGGCCATGATCTTCGGCATGATTCCGCTGGCCTTTGCCCTGACCGAGGGCTCCGAAATGCGTGCACCCATGGGCCAGGCCGTCATCGGCGGTGTGATCACGTCCTCGCTGCTGACGCTGGTGGTGGTACCGGTGGTGTATTGCTATATGGACGACCTGGCGACCTGGGCCAAACGTGTGCTGGGCGGAGGTGCAAAAGCCCTGCCCGGTAAAATTACCTAGAATCCGTTAACATACCCCATGGAGTATAAAAAATGAACATCGAACAAGCCCGTTTCAATATGGTTGAGCAGCAAATCCGTCCCTGGAATGTGCTGGACCTCGGCGTGCTGGAATTGCTCTCCGTCGTCAAGCGTGAAGCGTTCGTGCCCGCGGCCTACCAAGCACTGGCCTTTGCCGACTTGGAAATTCCACTGGGCCATGGCCAATGCATGTTGGCGCCCCGCCTGGAAGCACGCCTGCTGCAAGACTTGGCTCTCCAGCCCCATGAGACGGTGCTGGAAATTGGTGCGGGCTCGGGTTACATGGCCGCCTTGATGGCACACCGTGCGCACCGCGTGGTGTCGCTCGAAATTGTTCCTGAGCTGGCCACCATGGCCCGCAACAACCTGCGCGCCGCTGGTATTCAAAACGCCGAAGTGCGCCAGGCCGATGGCGCTGCCAGCACGGCAGCCGAAGGCAACTACGACGTCATTGTGCTCAGCGGGTCGGTCACCGAGGTCCCCCAGTCGCTGCTGAACCTGCTCAAGGTGGGCGGCCGACTGGCGGGCATCGTGGGTGACGAGCCCGCCATGTGCGCCACCCTCGTGACCCGCACCAGCGCTACCGCGTTCACCACACGCCAGCCCTGGGACTGCAATGCGCCCCGACTGCAAGGCTTTGCGGAACCCAGTCGGTTCCAGTTCTAAATACACACACCGCTCAACATACACCGGGAACCACCCATGATTGCTCAAGTTCGCCCCAAAGACCTCGCCACCTGGCTGGAAGATGCGCGCCAGCACGGCGAACCGGTGGTGCTGGACGTGCGGGAGCCCAACGAGTTGCAAGTCGCCAGCATCAAGGCCGATGGTTTTACGCTGCTGACGATTCCCATGGGTGTCATTCCGCCACGTCTTTCCGAGCTGGACCCAGAACAACCCATTGCCTGCCTGTGCCACCACGGTGGTCGCAGCATGCAGGTCGCGTCATTTTTAAAGGCACGGGGCTTTGCCCACGTGGCCAATATTGCGGGCGGCATCAACGCCTGGTCTGCCGAAGTCGACCCCACCGTCGCCCGGTACTGAATTACTGCGCTACTGAATTTCCTAGAAAGAGTGCCATGACACGTCAACGTTTTCCCTTCAGCCTTCGCCTGCTGCCCCTGCTGATGCTGGCCGGTGTGGCCTCATCGGCGCAGGCGCAGAGCTTGGTAGACCTGTACACCGCCGCGCGTGGGTATGACGCCACGTACCAGTCGGCCAAGTCACAGGCTAATGCAACGCTGGCCAAGGCTGATCAGGCGCAGGCAGTGATGTTGCCTACGGTGGGTTTGTCTGCAGGGGCTAGCCAGACCAACCAAGATTTGCAGTTGCCCACGGCACGCAACTACACCTACAACGCACAGTCCCTGACCCTTGCCGCGTCGCAACCGCTGTACCGCCCAGCCAACCTGGCCAGCTACGAGCAGGGCAAAAAACAGGCTGCACTGGCACAAGCCCAGTTGTCGCAGGCCGAGCAAGACCTGATCGTGCGGGTTAGCCAGGCCTACTTCGATGTGCTGGCCTCGGCCGACAACTTGGCCTTTGTCAAAAGCCAAAAAATTGCAGTGGCCGAACAACTGGCTTCCGCCAAACGTAACTTTGAAGTGGGTACGTCCACCATCACCGATTCGCGCGAAGCGCAGGCCCGGTTTGACCTGGTGGTGGCACAAGAGCTGGCCGCTGACAATGATTTGCGCGTCAAATCCATCGCTTTGGACCAGTTGGTCGGCATGACCAACGCCAAACCCAAATCGCTTAGCACGCCGGTGGTGTTGTCTGATCTGATGCCTGCGAATGTAGACCAATGGGTGCAAGACTCAGATGCCAACCACCCCGGCATCAAACAATTGGAAGTCGCACTCGACGTGGCCAAACTGGAAACCGCCAAAGCCGAAGCCGGCCACAAGCCGACGTTGGACTTAACGGGAAGTCTCACCACGTCCACGACTAGCGGCGGATCTTCCAGCGGGATCACCGACACCCGGGCCAACGTCGCAACGATTGGTCTGGCGTTCAACCTGCCCTTGTTTGCGGGTTATGCCATCCAAAACCGCGTCAAAGAAACCATCGCACTGGAAGACAAAGCCCGTACCGACCTCGAAGCCACCAAGCGCACGGTTGCGCAGGGCACCCGCACCGCATTCTTCGGCGTGCAATCGGGTCTGGGTCAGGTCAAGGCACTCGAAGCAGCCGAGGCGTCCAGCCAGAGCGCGTTGGATGCCAACAAGCTGGGCTACCAGGTGGGTGTGCGCATCAACATCGACGTGCTCAACTCGCAAAGCCAGTTGTTCGACACCAAGGCCAAACTGGCCAAGGCGCGCTACGACGTACTGGTCGGTGGTTTGAAGCTGCGCCAGGCCGCCGGCACGCTGAAGGCCGATGACCTGCAACCTATCAACGCGCAGCTAAGCAAGTAACAGCGCACGGACTGCTTGGGCGGTTCGCTCTGCCGCACCCATGTGCGGCAGACTCAGTGAGAGCGCAGCTTGGCGGGCGTCCTGCAACGCTTGTGGCGTCTCGAGCAGCCGTTGCGCTTGCGATAGCGCGCTCGCCATATCTACCACTTCAAATGCCGCACCCGCCTCGCGCGACAATTCGGCGGCCTGCGCAAAGTTAAACGTATGCGGCCCCATAACTACCGGGCAACCGCAGGCCGCAGCCTCAATCAAATTCTGTCCACCCAAAGGCGCAAAGCTGCCGCCCAGCAAGGCCACATGGGCCAGGCCGAAGTACAGCGCCATCTCGCCCAGTGAGTCACCAATCCAGACATCAGCTGCCTGGGGTTCGTCGGTCCAGCTGCTGCGGCGCGACACACTTAAACCAGCCTCTTGGCACAGTTGCACTACCGCATCAAAGCGCTGGGGATGGCGTGGAACGATCAACAACTGCGCGGAATTTGCTATATATTTAATAGCTGCATGCGCATTATCCACGGGGGCTAGCGCCCTATTTCTCTTAAATTCTTCAATGAAAATAGCCTCTTCGCCCTCGCGCGAGCTGGCGAACATCAGCACCGGCTTGCGCTGCGCATCACGCCAGGCCTGGCCTTTTTGCAACTGCTGTGCATCGGGCGTGGCGTCAAACTTGAAGTTGCCCATCACACCCTGCACGGGCGCACCCAGGGTCCGCAACCGCGTGGCGTCTTGCTCGGTTTGCGCCCAAACGGCGCTCAGTCCCGCGAAGGCGGGACGTGACAGCCAAGCCAGCCGCTGCGCCTGACGCAAAGACTTCTCACTCATGCGTGCGTTGACTAGGCACAAGGGCACGCCTGCCTTGGCGCATGCGGCCACCATGTTCGGCCAGACCTCGGTCTCCACCAACAGGCCCACGCGTGGCCGGAAGTGCGCCAGAAAGCGCCCCACCGCGCCCGGCGTGTCCCAGGGTTGCCACACCTGCACATCGCCGGGTT
>JBEEJM010000260.1:0-3530 GCA_041169205.1 Pseudomonadota bacterium
AGCGCTTGTTCTTGATCGGAATGTTCATGTCTTCCGGCTTGATCTCGCGCACCAGCTCTGGCACACCCCATGCAAATGCAGGGTCGGCCTTGATCTTGAAGTGGTACATGCTCTGCATGGCCTGGTGGTCTTCTTTGCGGAAGGTCATCTTGCCCTTGGGCGTGTCAAAGCTCATGCCTTCCATAGTCTTGATCAGCGTGTTGGCAGAGGTGTCACCATTGCTGGCTTTCAAAGCCGTCACGATGGCCATGGCCGCAGAGAAACCGCCTGCAGTGAAAAAGTCTGGCGGTGTCTTGAACTGGCTGTAGTGGCGCGCCACCATGGCTTCATTCACCGGGTTTTTGGGAATACCAAAGTAGTAGTACAGCGCGCCTTCCATACCGGGGAACTGCTTGTACGCCACCATCGCGGGCAGGATGTTGCCGCCGGTGGCCAGCTCGATGCCGTAGCGTTTTTTCAGGTCCATATCAGCAATCTTGCTGAACGGTGCGGGCGCACCCGACCAGCCCACCGAGATGTATTTGTTGCCGGGCTGGTCTTTGAGCTTGTCCACAATGCGTTGCAGGCCGGCGGTGAAATCGGTGGTGCCCACGGGCAAATATTCCTCGTGCACGATCTTGGCGTTTTTGAGGGATTCGCGTGTGGCTTTGACACCATCGCGGCCAAAGGCGTTGTCGTTGGCCAGAGTAGCAATCACGTTGCCGGGTTTGTCCAAAGCAACCGCATTGGCAGCCGCGTCCTGGCTGGAATTGCGGCCGGTGCGGAAGATGTATTTATTCCACTTGTCGCCGGTAATCGAGTCGGCTACCGCGGGCTCCACCAACAAAATCTTTTTGTATTCCTCAGCCACCGGCAGCATGGCCAGCGCAACGGGCGATGCGGTGGGGCCCACGGCCAAGTCCACTTTTTCGTCGCCATAGGCAGCGGCCAGCAGGCTCTTGCCGATGTCGGGCTTACCCTGGTCATCTTTTTCAATAATCACCAGTTTTTTGCCAGCAACGGTCATGGTGCCGCCGGTCGCGTAGTCCAGACCCATCATGAAACCCACCGCAGTTTGCTTGCCATAGGCCTCCAGCGGGCCAGTCTTGCTGTAGATATGGGCGATCTTGATTTCTTTGGATTGCGCAAATGCTGCACCGCTGAAAGCAGCGCACAAGCTGGCTGCCAGTACGGTGGCATGCAAGGCAAATGTGCGGCGGGAAGGGGCTGATTTTTGGGTTTGCATGAATGTCTCCTAATTTTTGGACGTCGATCACTTGCAGTGAGCCACCTCGGAGGTTGCAGCATTCATGCCATAGCGTAACCCGTTGATTTACTTAGATATATTTCAAATTGACTAAATTTAATACACATTAAATCGTATTAAATTTATACAAATTGCCTATTTTTCAGACGATTCCAATCGCAGATACAAGGTAGCGCGGGATATGCCCAAGGCCTTGGCCACCGCCGCTTTGTTGCCTCCAAGCGCCTGCATGGCCGCCGCGATGGCACGGGCTTCCAGCTCCGCAATTTGCACTGGCAGCGGGCGCCATAGATCAGCCGGGTTGCCCTGGGCAACTGCATTGCCCAAAATAGCAACCGCCCTGCCCGCCGATGCAGATACTGCCGTGCTGGACTGCGCCTCTTTGGCCGGACTAGGCTCCAACCCCGCATCGCGCAGCACCGAGGCCACATGCTCTACTTCCACCCGCTGCGTATCGCTGCGCATGGCCGCTTGCTCCAGCACATTGCGCAGCTCGCGAATGTTGCCGCGCCACGCTTGCGCCGCCAGCAGCGCTAGGGCCTGCGGCGTGGGCTCTGGCGCAGGCATGCCACTGCGCAGCGCCACATCGTCGGCCAGTACCTCCACCAGCGCGGGAATGTCTTCGCGTCGCTCGCGCAGCGGCGGCACGCGCAGGGGCAGCACATTTAGGCGGTAAAACAAGTCCTCGCGGAACGCGCCTTCGCGCACCAGCCGGGGCAGGTCGCGCGAGGTGGCGGCAATCACGCGCACATCCACCGGTATCAGCTTGTTGGAGCCCAGCGGTTCAATCTCGCCCTCTTGCAGCGCACGCAGCAGCTTGCTTTGCAGCGCCAGCGGCATATCGCCAATCTCGTCCAAAAACAGCGTGCCGCCATGGGCCAGCTTGAATTTGCCGTCGCGCCCTTTGCGGTCGGCCCCAGTAAAGGCACCGGCCACAAAGCCGAAGAACTCCGCCTCCAGCAGCGTATCCGGCACAGCGGCAATATTCACACTCACGAACGGCTGGCGAGCCCGGCCGGATGCAGCATGAATGGCGTGGGCCAGCAACTCTTTGCCTGTGCCGGTTTCGCCCAACAGCAACACCGGGCTGCTGGACACCGCCGCACGGCGCGCCTGGCGCTTGACCTCTACCGCCGCTGCGCTCAAGCCAATAAAACTGGCAAACGTGTATTTGGACTGGCGCTGCCCCGCAGGCTGCAGGCGCTGCGACGCCAGCTCGCGCCGAGCATCATCCAGGTCGCGCTGCAGCAAAGCGAACTTTTCAATCAACGGCTGCAGCGTAGTCTCGGGATGGTCAAACAGCACAATACCCAGCGCGCCAATCACCTGGCCCTCGCCATCGCGCAAGGGAATGCGGCTCACCACAAACGTGCCAGCCCGGTTGGTCAGCAGGTCAATGAGGATGGGCTTGCCGCTCTCCAGCACCTGGTGCATCTGGGTGTTTTGCACCACCTGCGACACCGGGTGGCCCACAAAATCTTCCTCGCGCTCAAAGCCCAGTGCGGGCAGAAAGCGGCGGTACTGGTCGTTGATCCACACCACGCGCGCCTGCCGGTCCACCAAAAGCATGCCTTCACTGGCACTGCCAAATGCCTCGAACATGGAGCGCGCCGCCAGCTCCAGAATACTCTGGGCATCGCGGGGCAAAGCATCGGTTTTATCCATGCGTGGATGCTACCAAATTAATAGCTGATTACACATATTGCACGGGGGCTAGCAGCCAAAAACACCAAAAAAAAGGCACTCAAAGTGCCTTTCTTGAAGTGCCAAGCATTTCTTGGTTTTAGGTCAGCGTAGTCACCGATTTACGCGCAAAGCGTTTCGCCAGCCGGGGCACGGCCAGCACGGATATCACCACAATGAGCAGAAACAACGACATGGGGCGTTGCAGGAACACCAGGGCGCTGCCTTCACCAATCGACATGGCGTTGCGCAGTTGCGCTTCCGCCAAGGGGCCCAAAATCATACCCACCACCACAGGCGCAGTGGGAAAGCTAAAGCGTCGCATCATCAAGCCCAGCACACCCACCGCGTACAGCAACACCAGGTCAAACGCACTTTGGCGCATGCCGTAAGTACCCACGGTGGCGAAGATCAAAATGCCGGCATACAGCTGCGCCTTGGGCACTTTGAGCAGCTTGACCCACAGCCCTACCAGCGGCAAATTGAGTACCAGCAGCATCACGTTACCAATGTAGAGCGATGCAATCAGCGCCCACACCAGCGCAGACGAACTGGTAAACAGCTGCGGCCCTGGCTGAATGCCGTAGTTTTGAAACGCGCC
>JBEEJM010000261.1:0-3585 GCA_041169205.1 Pseudomonadota bacterium
GCCACCACATGGCGCGCTTGTTGGGCGAGTCGATGAACCCAATGGATCATCGGCATGCCCGTGCCCGCGAGGACATGGAAACGGCCGGTGCCCTGCGGCCCGCGCAGCATCGAACCTTCAATACACAAAGCATCCAAACGCAGGCGCCCGGCCGCTATCTCTTCCAGCATGGCGATCAACTCATGGCCGCTTTCCAGCGAGAAAGACGGGTGCCACATCAGGTGGATGCCGGCGTCTCGCAGCTGGCCATAAAAGTCGGTGGTGTCAGCGCACAGTAGCGACATGCTGCAGCCACCGCATCCGCCGGACTGCAGCCACAACACGTTGAAGGCCGGGCTGGGTCGCATTGCATTCGCCATAGTTAGCCCTCGAGTCCGAAGCGGGCCATTTTGCCGCGCAAGCCAACGCGGGACAAACCCAGCTCCGTGGCGGCGCGGGTCTTATTCCAGCGATGGCGCAGCAGGGTTTCGCGCAACACCATGGCCTCAATGGCATCGAGCCGCTCACTCAGGGTGCCCGTGCGCGGCAGGTCTGCCGCATGGACTCCTGCCTGCCCATGCAGCATCCGCAAAGAAAAAGCAGATGCCTCCACCGCGTTGCCCTCACTGAGCGCAATCGCACGTGCGATCTCGTTGCGCAATTCGCGAATATTGCCGGGCCAGGGGTAGCCCATCAGACAGGCCAGCGCTTCATCGCCCAGTGTGGCGTCTGGGCGACCCAACTCGGCACCGACCTCCTGCACCATATGCCGGGCAATCGGGGCAATGTCACCCGCACGTTCACGCAGCGCAGGCACCGTAATCGTGACACCCGCTATGCGGTAGTACAGGTCCTCACGGAACAACCCTTCGCGTACCCGTTGCTCCAGATCACGGTGGGTGGCAGCAATCACGCGGACGTTCACCGGCAGGGGATGCGCGGCCCCTACCGGACGGACCTCGCGCTCCTGCAACACGCGCAACAGCCGCACTTGGAAGGCGGGCGAAGTTTCACCAATTTCATCCAGAAACACGGTGCCCCCGTTGGCACGCTGAAACAGGCCGGGGTGGTCTTCATAGGCCCCGGTGAACGCGCCACGCTTGTGCCCGAACAGCTCGGACTCCAGCAAAGTGTCCGGAATGGCGGCACAATTTTCCACCACAAAAGCCCCGCCTGCCCGTGGGCTGGCGTAGTGCACCGCACGCGCAAGCAGTTCTTTGCCGGTACCAGACTCACCCAGTATCAGCACACTCAGGTCATAGCGGGCCACACGCTCCGCCACGTCGCAGACCGCGTCCAGTGGACTTCCCGGTGCCCGCACAATGCGGTCAAAATCAAAAATGCGACGTGCCGTGGTCAGCTTGGCATTGGCGCGCTGACGCAGCACCGGCGTGCTGGTACGCAGCTCCAGATGCAGCCGGTGGGTATCGCGCTGCAGCGCCTGCGCTTCCACAGCATTGCGCACGGTGGCCAGCAGGTGGTCGGGTATCCAGGGCTTGAGAATGTATTGGTAAATGCCGGCTTCGTTGATACCGGCAATGATGTCTTCCGAATCGGTGTAGCCCGAGATCACGATGCGCACCGTATCGGGCCAACGCTCGCGCACTTCCTTCAGAAAGAGCACGCCGGTCAGCCCCGGCATGCGCTGGTCGCACAAGATCACGCTGATGTCGGTGCGCTCCAGCCGCTCACGTGCTTCGTCGGCGTTGCTGGCGGTGTAGACGGTGAAGTCTTCGTCGAGCGTGCGGCGCATCGCCTCTTGCGAACGCACTTCGTCGTCCACCACCAGAACCGTCGGCAAGATGTCGGGCAAGCTCATGGACGATGAACAGCCAAATGCCGGGGTGTCCAGGCATGGGGCAGCTTGTGCACAAAGTGGTAGCGCGCCACGTGGTAGCTAGGGTCAAAGCCGTAAAAATTGCGGTGCATGCGGGACAATTCTTCTTTGCGGTAATCAGCCAGCGGCCGGGTCGCCTCATCAGCGGCGCGGATCTGCTGCTTTTGCAGTATCCGGTCTGGCAAATTGTAGGTGAGCGCCAGCGCTAGCGCATGGGGAATTACCTTTGTTTCTAGCGCCGCGGTGCCGGTGTCCATGCAGTCGTCGATGAGCCCCATGCGTTGCGCGTCCACGGCCAAAAGAGGCAGGCGCTGCGTCATGAGCGTGTGCGCCTGCGCGGGCCCCAGACGGCGCGGCAGCAAATAAGTCCAGTACTCCGAACCGTAGAGGTTGCCCATGTTGCGGTAATGCGGGTTCAGCACCGCACCAGGATGGGCCCATACCTCGTCGGCCGCCAGGGCCAGAAACACGCCACCGGCTCCAGCATTGCCACGCAACACCGCCACGGTGATGCGGTCGGTGGTTTCAATGATCTCCCGCGCCACATCGTTCATGGCGTTGATGTTCTGCCAAGACTCGTCGGCAGCGCTGCACAGCGGCCGGTGCGCGGCCGCCTCAATGCAGTTCAGGTGAATGCCATTGCTAAAAAAATCGCACCCACCGAGCAGCAGTAGCACCCGAGTATCGCGCTGCTTGGCCTGCCGCAGCGCGTCCAACAAACGCACGCACTGGTCCGTCGACATCGCACCGTTGTAGAAATCAAAAGACAGGCACCCGACACGCGCGCCCACAGGCCCCTGCTCCCAATAGCGCAACTCGGCCCACTCGTCGTCCTCGCGCTCCAGCGGAACAGACCACACCGGCAAGGGTGCCGCTTCGGCCGCGAAGGCCAGCGTCGCGGGCAGCTTGAAAGGCGTCTCGTCACCACAGGCCCGGGCCAAGCGAACCTGGCCGATCCAGACACCGCCGTCCACGGTACGCCGCAGCAATGCGCCATCACGCTGGGCCACCACGGTGCCTGCGGGTAGGTCGGCCAGTGCCTTCAGCGTAGACCCACTGGCAGGATGCGCATCAAAGAGGTGGCACACGTGGCCAAACAACGCGTCCTGTACGCCCGGCTGGCCATCGGCGCTGCGCAGTCGGGCCAGTATGTCGGCGGTGCGGTGGCGTTGCCAGTCAATCTGCCGTACGGTTTGCGGCATGGCGGGCCGCCAAGCCGGGTCGGGTGCGGCGTGGGGAACGCGCGTTTCCAACCGCTCCAGCGCGCGCAGCACTGCCGCGACCGCGGCCTGGGTCACCTCAGATCGGTAGAGACTGCCTTTGGGTGCCGCACGCATCACAAATTCGGCGTGTGCCCAGATAGGGCCTGCATCCCAATCGGCATTGGCCTGCAATACGGTCACGCCCCACTGCGATGCCTGCTCCAGCACGGCCCAGTCCAGCGCCGCCGGTCCTTGGTCGCCGGGCAAGCCGGGGTGCACCACCAGACACACCACCGAACGCCAGACCGACTCGGGAATGCGGCGTTTCAGAAATGGCGCGATCAGCACATCCGGCCGAAACAGGGCACACGCCTCTTCGGTCACCGAGTCAGAAATATCCAGCTCGACCGACAGCACATGGCCCCGCGCGCGCAGTTCCGAAAACAGCCGCTGCGAAAGACTGTTGAAACTGTGGCACAGCAAGAGAATTCGCATGCCAACTCAGCAAATGCGCGGCAACTGCTCACCGCTCAGCCAGTCCACCACGCGGCGGCCACCAAAGCGGGT
>JBEEJM010000262.1:0-3557 GCA_041169205.1 Pseudomonadota bacterium
CAACGTGGAACCACTGATGGTCAGCTCCCGTTGCAGGACTGCAGCAAACTCATCAAAGTTGCTGACCGATGCGCGCAAGGTGTTAATCCACATCCAGCCTGAACGATTCCAATGCCCGAAGGTCAGCCGCTGCCCTTCGAAATTGACGAACCAGGCATCCGCGGGCATGTGCTTCTTGTGGCCTTGCGCCACGCTGGTAAACGCCGTATCAATAGACGTCACTTTGGGCGACCCTTCAGGCATTCCACTTCGCAACAGCGTGTAGAGCGATGCCGGTATTGCTACCGACAAACGCGAACACCCTACCTGCACGTCACTGAATGCAAAATGCCAATCTGCGCTAGTGTCTCCACCATAAACGTCTTCAAACTGCATCTTGGCCAAGGCCAGCTCTTCATCGGTACTGCGCAAATCATCGCGCCACGACATACGCCCAAAACGTACGAATGCAGACGACAGCACCACGCGTATTCTGTCCACCGACGGTATGCTTTTTAGCAATTCGTTGCAAGCTGATCCCACACCTGCCCAACCATCTGCGCCATCCACCCGCACACTGATCTGGCCATGACCGACCACACGCGCCTTCAGGCCAGCCGTCTTCACGCCTAGGACTTTGTCTGGGGCGACATAAAGATGCAGTGTTTCAGGCAACAAAAGTGACACGGTTGATCTCAGTAAGTGTGGTTTCGCCCTTGCGCACCAAATCGAGCGCCGACTCACGCAACAGGCGGGTACCGTTTTCTTGCGCGGCTTTTTTGAGTTGCCGAATAGGTGCCCGTGCAACAATCAGTTCACGAATTTCATCGTTCAGGTTCAGCACCTCTGCAATGGCTTTGCGTCCTTTGAACCCACTGCCACGGCAATGGCCGCAACCCTTGCCTACCTTGAAATGCCAATCACCCACGTCTTCGAGGCGCAACCCAGAAGACTTCAGCAATTCTGAAGGCGGGTGCTCGTCTACGGCGCAATGCACGCAATTGACGCGTAACAGCCGTTGCGCCAAAACTCCGTTGAGCGCCGACACCAGGCTGTACATATCCACGCCCATGTGCATGAACCGGCCAATCACATCAAACACATTGTTGGCGTGCACTGTCGTAAACACTAGGTGCCCGGTCAGTGCCGATTGAATCGCAATCTGCGCGGTCTCCGGGTCGCGGATTTCACCCACCATGATCTTGTCGGGGTCATGGCGCAATATCGACCGCAAGCCGCGTGCAAAAGTCAGCCCCTTCTTTTCATTCACCGGAATCTGCAGCACGCCGGGAAGCTGGTACTCCACCGGGTCTTCAATGGTCACGATTTTTTCAGTGCCATTGTTGATTTCAGAAATCGCCGCATACAACGTAGTGGTCTTGCCGCTACCTGTGGGGCCGGTCACCAACATCATGCCGTAGGGCTCCGACGCAAGCCTGCGCAACACCGCAGCCACCTCTTCGTCAAAGCCCAGGCTGGTTAGCTGCAAGCCATGCATCTGGTCGCTCAGCGACTGCTTGTCCAGAATTCGCAGTACCGCGTCTTCACCATGAATACTGGGAATGATGGACACCCGCAGGTCAATCAAACGCCCTTGCAAACTCACCCGAAAGCGCCCGTCCTGCGGTACACGTCGCTCGGAAATATCTAGCTCCGACATCACCTTGATGCGGGAAATCGTTTGCTCAGCCAACTCTACCGTCGACACCGACCCAACAGCGCTCAGCACGCCATCGACGCGGTATTTGATCGCCATCCCCGAGGCAGTGGATTCCAAATGAATATCGCTGGCGCTGGCGCGCAGGGCATCAAAAATGGTCGAGTTCACAAACTTAACCACCGGACTGGCATCTTCACTAATGCCACGGTAGCTGAGCTCCTCAACCGCGTCGTCCGAATGAGCCGCCGTGGTGTCCCTGGACACCAGCGATTCCATAGCCCGCAGACCGCTCTCCTGCTGGGTCAGCCATGCTGCAATATCGGTCCTGTGGGCAACGCAGGTGCTGAATTGGAAATTAAAACTTCCCTCTGACCATTGCCTGAGCTTTTGGTCAAACGGGTTGGAAACCACCAGGGTCAACGCGCCCTGCGCATTGCGCAACAGAAGGCACTCCCGGCGCAGCATGTCGCCAAACGCCAGCAGCTCCAGTGCGGGTTCCTGCGCGTGGATATCGGCCATTGTCAGGGTGTCATAACCCACCTGCTGCCCAACCCACGCCACACAGGCATCGTCCGTTAGCTGCAGTGATTCCTGCAACACGTCCATCACGGGCCGCCCCGATGCCAAGGCTTGCTCCGTGGCCGCATGCACTGCGTTAGTCATCGGATGCTTCCTGCAAGTTCAAATATTGGGAAATACATAATGACAACGATAAATCCAATAATCAGCCCAATGAACGCCATGAGCAGTGGTTCAAACAGCTTAACAAACCAATCTATCCATTGGCTTATTTCACTGTCGTAAAACATGGCAATGCGCTCCATCATTTCGCCCATTTGGCCGGTACGCTCACCCACCCGCAACATGCGCGCCGACACGGACGATGTCAGCCCCGATTTTTCCATCGCCTGTGAAATAGTGGTTCCCTCGCGCACCAATCGGGTTGCGCTCGTGAGTTGCTGGTTGAGTGAGCCCGGCAGCAGTCCCGCCACCAGCTCCAGCGATGCCACCGCGGGCATGCCTCCGCGCAACAGCATGCCCAGAGAGCGGTAAAACCGCGCCAACTGATAAATTCGGATGCGCTCTCCAATAGAGGGCACTTTCTGCAGCCACGACACCAGTAGCTCGGGCGTACCCGGTCTGCGCAACCACGCGACCAATGCCACGATGGCGCTCACCACGAAAGCCAGCAGCATCGTTCCGTAGGCGTGTACAAAATGCCCCCACTGAATCAGCAGCTTTGACATCCACGGAATTTCTCCTCCCATGTCTTCAAAAATCCGCGAAAAA
The DNA here is from genome assembly GCA_041169205.1 of Pseudomonadota bacterium. Taxonomy (GTDB): domain Bacteria; phylum Pseudomonadota; class Gammaproteobacteria; order Burkholderiales; family Burkholderiaceae_C; genus Allorhodoferax. Next base: position 2,930 of record JBEEJM010000262.1, read on the forward strand.
CGTGGCACCACATAGCCCAACAAAAATGCAATGACCATTGACCCCGCAACCACCAACAAGGCCGGGTAAATACTGGCACTGATCACTTTTTTCTTAACCGTATCCAACTGCCCTTGGTAGGCCACATATTTCTCCAGTGCCTCGGGGAGCCCGCCCGTGCGCTCACTGGCCTTAACAGTGGCGACAAAAAGCGGCGGAAACACCCCAGCATGCTGCCCCAGCGCACTCGAAAACGAACTGCCACGGTACAAATCAGCTACCAGTTTTTCGAGAATGTTTTTACGCTCGGGTTTGGCTTCTTTTTCGCAAAGCGTCTCAATGGATTCAACCAAGGCCAGACCCGCGTTCAACAGCGTCAATAGTTCCTGGCTAAATTGTCCTAACGGAAAATTTGAGCGACTGTTGCGAGAAGTCGTTATGGCGCCGGTACTTCCGCCCTTGATGGACAAAACCTTAAGGCCTCGCTCTCTGGCCATCGCTTGCGCCTGAAGCTGGTCGGATGCCTCCAGGGTAACGGTGCTGACGCTAGACGTTTTGTCGATCGATCGAATAGTGAACTGCATACGGTCTGGAGTGGCTACTCCCAGCTACCAATATCTGCATCTTCACCCGTGCCGCCAGGCACCCC
>JBEEJM010000263.1:0-4469 GCA_041169205.1 Pseudomonadota bacterium
AGCACGGTGATGGGCAGCAGTTCATAGATGTGGCTGGGAGCCATCAGCGCCACATAAATCAGGGCCTGCGGAATCTTGTAGCCCAACCCGTTGTTGCGCCCCACCGACTGCAGCTCTTCCACAAAATCGAAGAAGAAAAACAGCGCGACAAAGCCCAGCGTGACCAGCGTGACTGCCGTGATCACTTCGCCATAAAAAAGCCTGCGAATGGTTTTCATGCTTTCTTGGGGCCGCGCAGGGTCCAGTTGTTGTGGCGCTTGGACAGCCAGAGCAAGGCCAGTGCAAACGCCCCACCGTGCAGCGTAATCAGGAACGGTACAAAGTCCATCTGCCCGTTTTCGACCCAGTTTTTACCTAACACCAGCAGGTTGAAATAGACAATGAATGCCATAAAAGCAAAGCCGATGTTGGCCGTGCGCCCCACGCGTGGGTTGACGCCTGCGGCTGCAATGCCGATGAGCACAAAGTTGAATGCAGCCAGCCCCAAGCCAATGCGCCAGGAGAGCTCGGCCAAATGGCGTGGATTGGGTGCTTGCACCAGCTCCATGGTGGTCATGGAGCTGGGAGGCACGTAGGTACGGGCGGTCTGGTCGTCCGCCCCCACCCGCGCGCCATAGCGCTGGAACACGCTCATGGTCAGCTCAGGTTTGCCTGTGATTTTTTCCAGCCGCTGGCCGTTCTCCAGCACCAAGAACTTGTCGGGTCCGAGAACCTCGACGCGGCCACTTTGGGCGGAGGTGATGGTTTCTTTGTCTTGCTCGCGGGTGGCAATAAAGACGTTGTTACCCGATTGCTTGCCCTCAGAGTCTTTCTCAATAAAGAACACGCGGTCGCCATTGGCCGATTCTTGAAACTGGCCGGGTTCAATGCGGGCAATGTCCCCCCGCTTTTCGTACTTGTCGCGCAAGTCTTCAATGCGACCAAACGCCCACGGCAAGATGAGCAGCGCCAGCGCAAATATCACCACCAAAATAGGCCAGGCAAAACGGAACAGGGGTGAAATCAATGCGGCCAGTCCGCGGCCGCTGCCAAACCAGATGACCATCTCGCTGTCGCGAAACATGCGCGTCAACACGCTCAGGATGGCAATAAACAGGCTCATCGACAGGATGGTGGGCATGTCCGACAGCACGGTATAGCCCATGATGATGAGCACATCAGTGGGGTTGAATGTACCGCGCGACGCCTCGCCCACGGTACGAATCAGCGTCATGGTCATGACCACCGTCACCAGCACCACCAGGGTGGCACCAAAACTGCGTGCGAGTTCTTTGCGGACAGAGGAATGGAATAACATTGCAGCGAAGGAAAACCCGAATTATGAACTTTGAACTCAAGCCTTTTGGCCTGGTGGCCGCAGCCAGCGAAAAATGTGACGCACTGGTATTGCTCATAGCCGATGGCTTCAAGGCGGGCAAAGACGATTTATCGATGCTGGTAGCCAAGACTATCAAAGACAAAGATTTTGAGACCAAGCCTGGCAAAGCCCTGACGCTGGTACGACCCCTCCAAGCCAATGCCGCGCGGGTGGTGTTGGCCGGGGTGGGCGAGGGCGGTGCCAAACAGGTGCGTTCGGCGCTGATGGCCGCCTTGGCTGGTGTCAAAGGCAGCAGCCTCAAAAAACTGGTGGTTTGTTTTGCAGCCCCAGCGCGTGAAGATGGCGTGCGTGCTGCGGTACACGCGGTTGCGGACGCAACCTATGTTTACACCACGACCAAGTCCAAACCCGAGGGGCGCACGCTGCAAAAAGCGGTGATTGCCGCGACCAATTTATCGGAAGTCAAAGCGAGCTTTGACCGTGCGGTCGGCACCGTCGCCGGTGTGGAGCTGGCCAAAGAGTGGGCCAATCGCCCCGCCAACCATGCTACGCCCACCTTACTGGCCCAAGCCGCCCAGGAGTTGGCTAAATTCCCCAAAATGGCCTGTGAAGTGCTTGGTCCCAAAGAGGTGACCAAGCTGGGCATGGGCTCCTTTATGGCGGTGGCCCAGGGCTCGGACGAACCCTTGCGCTTTATCGTGATGCGCTACAACGGCGCGGCTAAAACGCAGGCCCCCATCGTGTTGGTCGGCAAAGGCATCACGTTTGACAGTGGTGGCATTTCCATCAAGCCGGCCGCCGAAATGGACGAAATGAAATTCGACATGTCCGGCGCAGCCAGCGTGTTGGGCGTGTTTCGGTCCTTGGCAGAACTCAAACCGGCCATCAACGTGGTGGGCCTCATTCCTTCCTGTGAAAACTTGCTGAATGGCCGCGCCGTCAAACCGGGCGACGTGGTGACCAGCATGAGCGGGCAGACCATTGAAATCCTGAACACCGATGCCGAAGGACGGCTGGTACTCTGCGATGCGCTGACCTATGCCGAGCGCTTCAAGCCCCAGGCGGTGGTTGACATTGCCACGCTCACTGGGGCTTGCATGGTGGCACTGGGGGGCGTGCGGAGTGGTTTGTTTGCCTCGCAGGAAAGTTTGGGTGCCGCGTTGTTTGCTGCGGGTGAGGCATCACAAGACCTGTGCTGGCGTTTGCCACTGGACGACGACTATGCCGAAGGCCTTAAGACCAACTTTGCAGACGTCGCCAATGTGGCCGGGCGCGCAGGTGGGGCCATTACCGCGGCCAAATTTTTACAGCGCTTTGCGGATAAATTTCCCTGGGCGCATCTCGATATTGCCGGAACCGCCTGGAAGAGTGGTGCCGCAAAAGGGGCGACGGGGCGGCCCGTCAGCTTGCTGGTCGAGTACCTGCTGACGCACGCTTCTGGCGTTTGAGGGATCACCACGTGACCGCCGTCGCTTTCCATTTTGGTGCGCCCGACAAGCTCGCCTACGCCAGCCGATTGCTGAGAAAAGCCACGGCTAGTGGCTTGCGCGTTGTAGTGGTGGGCCCTGACCAGCAACTCCAACCCTTGGACGCCCTGTTGTGGGGTGTTTCTGCGACCGATTTTGTGACACACGCGTTTGACGATGCGCCGGGCAGTGTGCTCAGTCGGTCATCCGTGCGCATGACGAGTGATGTTTCCGCAAAGGACCAGTCACCTGCCGTTCTGGTAAATCTGGGTGCGCAAGTGCCCGAAGGCTTTGCCCAATTTTCCCGGGTGATCGAAATCGTCAGTACGGACGATGCGGACCGCGACTTCGCCCGGCAGCGGTGGAAGCACTACACCCGTTTGGGCATCGACATCCAACGCCATGATTTGGCTTTGAAAACTTGAAACGCATGACCGTTCCCACTCCAAAATCCCGTTTTCTTCCGACTCTCACCGAAGTGGTGCACGCAGACAATTTGCAAAGGTCAACCGAGGTTCGCGAGCCCGAACTAGCCATCGAAAACCTGGCACTTCAATCTCTTACAGCGGACCTTGCGTTGGAGTTGCAGGGTCAGCTGCAAGCCATGTTGAATGCGCATATTCATCAGGTTATGCCGCATTTGCATGCGGCAATTGAAGTGGCTGTAAAACAGGCCGTCGGCAAGGCAATTGCGCAGTATCAGCTTGGTCAACGCTAAGCCCACAGGGCACTAAATATTGCACTTCCCTTGGTAACTTCCCTATGGTTTGGGCCGAAAAACTGGGTTATCGTGTTGGGTGTGGAATAATTTTATTCACGCTGTTTTTTCCTTGTTTTATTTTTTGGAGTTTTTATGCAATTCAAAGTAAAAAGTGCTTTGACAGTTTTGGCTGCGGCAACTTTGCTGGTAGCTTGCGGTAAAAAAGAGGAAGCTGCTGCTCCCGCCGCTGCACCTGCTGCACCGGCCGCCGCTGTAGTGAAAATTGGCCACGTTGGACCTACCAGCGGCGCCATTGCCCACTTGGGTAAAGACAACGAAAACGGTGCACGCATGGCCATCGAAGAACTGAACGCCGCTGGCGTGATGATCGACGGCAAGAAGGTTACCTTGGAATTGCTGGCTGAAGACGACGCTGCCGATCCAAAGCAAGGCACTGCAGTTGCTCAGAAGCTGGTTGACGCTAAGGTTGCTGGCGTGATCGGTCACCTGAATTCCGGTACCACCATTCCTGCCTCCAAGCTGTACAGCGATGCTGGCATTCCCCAGATCTCTCCTTCTGCTACCAACCCCAAGTACACCCGCCAAGGCTTCAAGACAGCCTTCCGTATGGTGGCTGATGATGCGCAATTGGGCGGCACATTGGGCAAGTACGCTGTAGGCACCCTGAAGGGCAAGTCCATCGCTGTGATCGATGACCGTACCGCTTACGGCCAAGGCGTGGCTGAAGAGTTCACCAAGTCGGTTGAAGCTGCTGGCGGCAAAGTGGTGGCCAAAGAGTTCACTACTGACAAAGCGACCGATTTCAACTCCATCTTGACCACCATCAAGGGCAAGAAGCCTGACGTCGTGTTCTTCGGCGGTATGGACGCTGTTGCAGGCCCCATGCTCAAGCAGATGAAATCTTTGGGCATCAAAGCCAAGTTCATGGGCGGCGACGGCATCTGCTCCACCGAGCTGGTGAAGT
>JBEEJM010000264.1:0-3203 GCA_041169205.1 Pseudomonadota bacterium
CAGGGCGAACTCCCGCTTCGTCGTGCGAAATGAAGATGTGCAGCAACTCAGTGGCACCGATGCCGTCAATCAATTCGAGGCCCGTCGCCTCTTTCCAGAGCGCTCTGGTAGACGCTGGCAACGCCTCGCCCGCCGACACACATTTGCGCAGCGGCGTACGCCGCAATTCCACACCGCGTGCTGCCAGCGTGCGGTACGACGTGGGTGCCGTAAACAGCACCGTGGCGCCAAACTCTTTGATGCCCTCTATCAGTTGCGGTGGGCTGGCTTTTTCCAGCAACACCGTAGACGCGCCCACCGCCATGGGGAACAGCACCAGCCCGCCGAGTCCAAAGGTAAAAGCCAGTGGCGGGCTGCCAATGAACACGTCGTCGGCCGTGGGACGCAGCACATGCGGTGGCCAGCATTGGCATACCGCCATCACATCGCGGTGGAAATGCATGGTGGCCTTGGGCACCCCTGTGGTGCCCGAAGTAAACCCGAAGATGCAGGTATCGTCCGCTGCGGTGTCCACATTGCTGAAGGCAGGGGAAGCACGCTCCATGGCCGCTTCCAGGCTATCAGGGCCTAGGGTATTGAAATGCTGCACGTGCCGCAATAGCGGAGTGTCCAATGCGGTAAGCCGCATTTCTTCTGCCAGCGCGGCGTCGCACAGCGCGTGCGTAATCTGGCCGATTTCTACGATGGCCTTCAACTCTTTGGCACGCAGCAGCGGCATGGTCCCTACGGCAATCGCACCCGCCTTCATAACCGCAAACCAGCACGCCACCAGCATAGGGTTATTGGGTGCGCGCAGCAGCACCCGGTTACCCGGCACCAGGCCCATGTCGCGCACCAACACATTGGCAATGCGGTTGGCTTTTTCCTGAAGGTCAGCATAGGTCCACGTCACACCCGGGGCCCGAATGCACACCCGCCCACCACGGCCCTGCGCGACATGGGTGTCAAGCAACTCCGTAGCGCAGTTCAGCTGCGCGGGGAACTGCAACGCAGGCAACTCAAACAGGTAGTGCGGCTGCTCTTGCACAGACGGCAGATTGTCGCGGGCGAAGGTATCGAGGTGCGCAGAGTAAGCAGTAAGGGCCATGGCGATTTCCTCAGGCGGATGGTTTCGCGGCAACTTCGCGGAGCAACTCGCGTGCAATGATCAGCTGCTGCACTTCGGTGGCACCTTCATAAATACGCAGCGAACGAATCTCGCGGTACAGGCGCTCCACCGGGACTTCGCTCACCACGCCCATGCCGCCCCACATCTGTACCGCAGCGTCGATGACCTGCTGCGCGTTCTCTGTCGCGGTCATCTTGGCCATGGCGGCCTCGCGGGTCACGTTTTTCCCCTGGTCACGCAGCCAGGCGGCGCGGTAGGTCAGCAGTGCGGCGCTGTCAATGGCCGTGGCCATCTGCGCCAGCTTGGCCTGGGTGAGTTGAAAGTCGGCCAGCACCCCGTTGAACATCTTGCGGGTGGTGGCGCGGTGCAGGGCTTCGTCCATCGCACGTCGTGCAAAGCCCAGCGCGGCAGCGGCCACTGAGGTGCGGAACACATCCAGCGTGCGCATGGCCACCTTGAAGCCCTCCCCCGCAGCACCCACACGCTGGCTATCGGGAATGCGGCAGTTCGTAAAACGCAGCTTCGCCAAGGGGTGCGGGGCCATCACGTCAATGCGTTCGGCAATCTCCAACCCCGGTGTTCCCGCATCTACGATGAAGGCGGAGATGCCGCGTGACCCTGGGGCCTCGCCAGTGCGAGCGAACACCACATAGAAATCGGCAATACCGCCGTTGGAGATCCAGGTTTTTTCGCCATCAAGGACATAGTCGTCCCCTTCTCTGCGCGCCGCGCAAGCCATGGCCGCGACATCCGAACCCGCATCGGGTTCAGACAAGGCAAAGGCCGCAATGGCATCACCCCGTGCCACACGGGTCAGGTACTTCTGGCGCTGCTCTGGCGTACCGTGCAGCGATATCGCCCCCGAGCCCAGGCCCTGCATGGCAAAGGCAAAGTCCGCCAGGCCGCTGTGGCGAGCCAGGGTTTCGCGTATCAGGCACAGCGCCCGGGTATCCAAGGTGTCCGCTGTTCCGCCAACATCGCATCCCGCCACCGCGTAGCGCAGCCAGCCGGATGCCCCCAGCAACTTGACCAGCGCGCGGCACTCAGCATCTACATCTACGCCATGGTGACCCGTCAAGTGTTCCTGGGCCCAGGCATCCAGCGCAACCGCCAGCTCTGCATGCTGGGCTTGAAAGAAGGGCCATTGAAGGTAGGACGTGTCGGCCATATCAGTTTCCTTGAAATACCGGTTTTTGTTTGGCGACAAACGCATGGTAGGCGCGCGGGAAGTCTCCCGTCAGCATGCACAGGGCTTGCGCCTGCGCTTCGGCTTCAATAGCCTGCTCTATCGTCATGGCCCACTCCTGGTGCAGCATCGTCTTGGTAATGCCATTGGCAAAACTCGGACCAGCAGCCAGTTCGGCGGCCAGCGCCTGGGCTTGCGCAAGCACCTCTTCGGGTGCGCACAGTCGGTTGAAAAAGCCCCAGCGTTCGCCCTCTTCGCCGCCCAAGCTTCGCCCGGTGTAGAGCAACTCGCTGGCGCGGCCTTGGCCGATGATGCGGGGCAAAATGGCGCAAGCCCCCATATCGCAACCCGCCAGCCCCACGCGGTTAAAAAGAAACGCCGTCTTGCTGCGCGCGGTACCGAAGCGCAAATCCGACGACATGGCAACGATGGCACCGGCCCCCGCGCAGATGCCGTCAATCGCCGCAACGATGGGTTGCGGGCAGGCCCGCATGTTCTTTACCAACTCGCCTGTCATGCGGGTAAACATGAGCAACTCCGGGGCCTTCAAAGCCACCAGCGGGCCAATGATTTCATGCACATCCCCTCCCGAGCAAAAGTTGCCCCCTGCGCCGCAGACCACAATGGCTTTGACATCGTTCGCCCACTTGAGGTTGTGAAACAAATCGCGCAGCTCGGCATAGCTCTCAAACGTCAGCGGATTCTTGCGGTCCGGGCGATTCAGCGTGATGGTGCCCACCTGGTCTTTGACCTCCCACAGAAAGTGGGTGGCCTGGTACGCGGCCAGCGGTTTGCGGTTACCCGCCAGCAACGCGGGATCAATGTTCGAGAGAGACATAGTCAAAATTCCTGGTTCAAAAAAATCACATCACTTCGCCACCGGAGACGGAAATCGCCTGGCCCGTCACA
>JBEEJM010000265.1:0-3756 GCA_041169205.1 Pseudomonadota bacterium
GCCGAGTGCATCACCAAGGGCGACACCACGCCGGCCACGAGACCATTGGCGGTGGAGCTGACAAACATTTGCAGGCTCGACGCCATGCCCCGGCGCTCTGGGTGCAAATCGAGCACCAGCAGGGTGACCACCGGCACCATCAGCGCCCAGCCCAATGAAAAAATGACCAGCGGAAACATGGCCCAGCGCACATGGGCGGTAAACAGCACATTGAGCAGCAGATTCACCACCCCGATCACCAACATGATGACAAAGCCCATGCGGATTTGTCGCTTGGGTGCTATCTTGCCCGCCAGGCGTCCACTGATGAGCGCGCCCACCATGATGCCGCCGATGTTGAGCAAAAAGAACCAGAAAAACTGCTGCGGCTGCAGGCCCAAGATGTCGCCCAGGTAGACCGGGGCACTCAGCACATACAAAAACATGCCATTAAACGGAATGCCACTGGCCAGCGCCAGCAACAGAAAGCGCGGGTCCGAGCCCAGCTGCCAGTAGCCTGCCAGCAGATTTTTCGGGTGAAACGCCTGGCGCTGGTCCACATGCAAGGTCTCGGGCAGCAGCCGAAAAATGGTCACCCACAGCACCACGCCTACACCGCTGAGAAACCAGAAGATGGCGTGCCACGAGGCATGTATCAGCAACCAACCGCCCACCATGGGCGCAATGGCCGGGGCAACGCCAAAAAAGATGGTCACCTGGCTCATGACCTTTTGCGCCTGCGCAGGTGCATACATGTCGCGAATGATCGCCCGCGCCACCACAATGCCGGCTCCGGTGGACAAGCCCTGCACCACCCGAAAAAAGATGAGTTGGCCAATGCTTTGCGACAAGGCACAGCCGACCGACGCCAGCGTAAACGCGGCCAGCCCCCATAGCACCACGGGCCTGCGGCCCACGCTATCGGAAATCGAGCCGTGAAACAGGCTCATGAACGCAAAGCCAAACAGGTAGGCCGAGAGCGTTTGTTGCAACTGCACCGGCGTGGCGGCGAGCGACTGCGCGATGCCTGCAAACGCGGGCAAATAGGTGTCAATGGAGAATGGCCCCAGCATGCCCAAGAGCGCCAACACAATGGAAAAAGCCCACTGCGGTGCGCGCCAGAGCGTATGGGCTTGGGGGTTCATGCCGTCATCTTACGTTGTGGATTTGGCAACCCACTCTAACTTGCGGTTATTGACCCCAAACTTACGGTTTCCCGCGACAATGCGCCAAACCAACAATAGGAGACAAGGCCATGGCCACAAACAAACTACTTCTCGACTACGTTCAGGAGCACGAAGCGTCCCGCGCGGGGCTCGTCTTCCTGACGCAGCCCACCGGTGGTGGACAAACCGTGGACTACACCTGGGGCCAAACTCTGGAGCAGGCGCGCCGCATGGCCACGCACATTCAGTCGCAGGGCTTTGAGCCCGGCTTTCGCATCGCGATTCTGTCCAAGAACTGTGCCCACTTCATCATGGCCGAACTGGCTATTTGGCTGGCGGGCGGCACCACGGTGGCCATCTTTCCGACCGAAACCGCCGACACGGTGAAGTACGTGCTGGAGCACAGCGGCGCGAGCATGTTGTTTGTCGGCAAGCTCGACACCTGGGAGCAGCAAATTGCCGGCGTGCCCGCTGGGCTGCCACTCATCGCATTCCCATTGGCTCCCAAAACGAATTACGACACCTGGGACAAGGTCATGGCGCGCTCCAAGCCACTCACGGGCAAGATTGAGCGCAAGCCCACCGACATTGCCATCCTGATGTACACCTCGGGCTCCACCGGACAGCCCAAGGGCGTGATGCACAGCTTCGAACACGCCACGGCCGCGGCCGCTGGCATTGTGGATCGACTGAAGGACAACAGCAGCACCTCCAACTTGGAGATGCGCGTACTCTCGTACCTGCCTTTGGCGCACATTTTTGAGCGTGCCTGGATCGAGTGCTCCAGCCTGGTGTATGGCCGCAGCCATATTTACTTTGCCGACACGCTGGAAACCTTCGTGCAAGATTTGAACCGCGCACGGCCCAATATTTTTATCTCGGTGCCCCGCCTGTGGCTGAAGTTCCAGCAAGGCGTGTTGGCCAAAATGCCGGCCAAAAAGCTCGACTTCCTGCTGAGCATTCCTATCCTGGGCCGCATCGTTGCGCGCAAGGTTTTGACGGGCCTGGGGCTGAACGAAGTGCTGATGGCTGGCAGCGGCTCCGCCCCCATTCCCCCTGAATTGGTGAACTGGTACCGCAAGCTCGGTCTGAACCTGCTCGAGGGCTACGCCATGACCGAGGACTTTGCGTACTCCTTCATGTCAACCAACGACGCCCATGCGCCGGGCTGTGTGGGCGTTGCCGCTCCGGGCGTGAAAATTCGCTTCACCGAAGAAGGCGAAATTTTGATCAAGTCCCCCGGCAAACTGGTGGGCTACTACCAGCGCCCCGATCTCGATGCCGAGGTGTTCACCGAAGACGGCTTCTTCCACACCGGCGACAAGGGCGAGATCAACGCCCAGGGCATTTTGAAACTCACCGGCCGTGTCAAAGAGCTGTTCAAAACCGCCAAGGGCAAATACGTGGCTCCCGCCCCGATCGAGAACGAAATCAACTCCCATCCAATGATCGAGATGAGCATGGTTTCCGGCGTCGGCCAGCCCTCTGCCTACGCCTTGGTTGTGCTGAGCGAGACTATTCGTCCCAAGCAGAATGACCCGGTGTTTCGTGTCGAAGTCGAAAAAGAGCTCAGCGCTCTGCTCAAACGGGTCAACGCGAATCGCGCCGACTACGAACAGCTGCGCATGCTGGTGATCGCACCTGAGCCTTGGTCGATTGAGAATGGTTGCCTGACACCCACCATGAAAATCAAGCGCGCCCGCATCGAAACCCAAGTGGCACCCACGGTAGAAACCTGGTATGCCACCAAGGGTGCTGTTATGTGGGCCTAGCCCCTCTGGACTAAGCCGCCTTCAGGTCAATCGACCTGCGCCCCTGTCGCCTGAACTACCGCTTGGTACTTCAGGCGTTCTTTTTGCATCAACGCTGCAAAGTCTTCGGGGGTGCTGGGCGCAGGCTCTGCCAGCAGGACGGCAAAACGGGTTTTGGTCTCAGGCGCATTGAGCGCCGCCACAAATGCCTGGTTCAGCCGGGCGACCACGTCTTTGGGCGTGGCAGCGGGAGCCACCAGCCCCCACCACGTGTCAATGGAAAACCCCTTCAGAGTGTCCGCCATGGGTGGGGTGTCGGGCAAAGCGCTGGACCGGGCCAGCGTGGTGACGGCAATGGCCTTGAGACGACCCGAGCGAATGTTGGGCGCGGCCGTGGCCAGGTTGTCAAAATTAAAGTCCACCTGGCTGCTCAGCAAAGCGAGCTGGGCCGGGTTGCCCCCGTTGTAGGGAATGTGCACCGCAAAAATGCCGGCTTCTTTCTTGAACATTTCACCCGCCAAGTGCCCTGCACTGCCGTTGCCCCCGCTGCCGTAGTTGAGCTTGCCAGGGTTGGCTTTGGCGTAGGCAATCAGGTCTGCCAGCGTACTGATTTTGAGGCGCTGGGCGACCTCGGCATTCATCACCAACACGTTGGGCACCCGCACCATCTGAGTGATGGCGGCAAAGTCGGTAGCGGCGTTGTAGGGCATCTTTTTGTAAAGCCACGGATTCACGGCATGGGTGGCGGTCGCTGCAATGCCAATCGTCAAGCCATCGGGTGCTGCTTTGGCCACCGCGTCGGCACCGATGTTGCCACCCGCACCAGGGCGGTTGTCGATGACGACTGTGCCCAGACTGTC
>JBEEJM010000266.1:0-3936 GCA_041169205.1 Pseudomonadota bacterium
CCTCTTGCGCCTGCGCCAGCGGAATGCTCTCGCGGATATGCCACAGCGCCTTGGCCTGCGCCATGTTTTCTGCTACCACGGCGTCGCTCACACAACCTTGCTCCATCGCCGCTTCCAGCAAGCGCTCAAAGACCTCGCGGGCATGGGCTTCGGATTCGTTGTCAGAGGCTTCCAACACCACGCAGTACGGCCACTCTTGCCAGAACGGCACCCGCTGCTGCGGGAAATGCTTGACCACCAGACTCAGCGCAAATTGGCCCATCACCTCAAAGCCGGTCAGGCCCGCATTCAGGTGCTTGTGGGCCAGGCCCAAGAGCGCCACCGCGTCGTCCAGCGAAGGCACGGCTGCAAACGCCGTGAGCTGCGCGGCGGGCATGGGGTAAAGCTTCATGATGGCACCGGTGATCACGCCCAGCGTGCCCTCGGAGCCGATGAACAGGTGGCGCAGGTCGTAGCCGGTGTTGTCTTTGCGCAGGCCGGTCAGGCCGTTCCACACCTCGCCCTGTGCGGTGACCACTTCCAACCCCAGGCAGAGCTCGCGGGTGTTGCCGTAGCGCACCACCTGCGTGCCGCCGGCGTTGGTGCCGAGGTTGCCACCCAGGGTGCAACTGCCTTCCGCAGCCAGACTTAAGGGGAGCAGGTATCCCTCGGCTTCGCACGCCTCTTGCACGCTTTGCAGCACGCAACCGGCGTCCACCGTGATGGTGAGGTTGGGACCGTCCAACTTGCGAACCTTGTTCATGCGCGTCAGGCTCAGCACCACTTGCGTGCCAGTGGCATCGGGCGTGGAGCCCACCACCATGCCGGTGTTGCCGCCCTGGGGCACCATGCTCACACCCGCAGCCGCACAAGCCTTCACTACCGCGGCCACTTCGAGCGTAGTGCCAGGGCGCACCACGGCCAGCGATTTGCCGTGCTCGCGTTTGCGCCAGTCCAGTTCCCAGGCGCTCAGGTCGCCGGTCGTCAGCACGTTGGCATCGCCGACGATGGCGCGCAGGGTGGCAAGCAAAGAATGGTGGTCGTTCATGGTGTGGCGGGCTCCAGTGTGGTGGGCGTGGCGGCCTTGGCGTAGCGCTGGCGCAGGCGCACATGCAGCGTGCAGGCGACAAACAGGCTCAGACACAGGGCGATTTCCACCATAGCCAGGTAGTTGCCCGGCACCCGGTCGCTCCAGGCGCGCACCACGCCTTCGGTGAAATACAGCCACACCACCAGGCTGACCCAGCGGTAGGTATACATGCGATTTTTGAGAATGCCCGCCAGCGGAAAGCACAGTGGCAGCACTTTGAGTGCCAGCCACGAGCCACCGGGACGGATGGGCGCAAGCCAGAGTTCCCAGGCCACGCCCAAGGCAATAAGCCCGAGCAGGCTGGAGGCGGCCACCCAGCGGGTGAGGTTGATAGAGGGTTTCATAGTCGGTGGCATCATAGCGGGATGGATTTCAAGCAACATTTCGCCCGATTTCGCTCCTGGCTGCAGGAAGTGGGCCGTATTCCCTGGATGGACGCGGCCATTACCCTGGGTGAGCGTTTTCGCGAGGACCGTCTGGGCCTGACCGCCAGTAGCCTGACGTTTACCACCACGATTGCGTTGGTGCCCTTCATCACGGTGGCGCTGGCGATCTTTACCGCGTTCCCCATGTTCGCCAAGTTTCAAGATGTGCTGCAAAAGTGGCTCATTGAGAGTCTGGTGCCCGACAACATTGCGCGCCAGGTACTGGGCTACCTCAACCAGTTTTCCGGCAAGGCCAGCAAACTGGGCGTGGCGGGCCTGGCCGTGCTGCTGAGTACCGCGCTGGCGCTGATTTTTACGATTGACCGCACGCTCAACAGCATCTGGCGGGTGCGCACCAAACGGCCCTTTGGCCAGCGCGTGCTGATTTACTGGGCGGCGCTGACGCTGGGCCCACTGGTGCTGGGCGCCAGCCTGAGCATGACCTCGTACGCGCTATCCGCCTCCAAGGGCGTGGTGGGCAGCATGCCCGGTGGCGTGTCGTTGCTGCTGGAGCTGTTGCAGTTTGTCATGGTGGGCGGTGGCATGGCGGCGATGTTTCGCTACGTGCCCAACACCCAGGTGCGCTGGGGCCATGCCTGGATGGGCGGGCTATTTGTTTCGGCCTGTATGGAGGTGGCCAAGAAGCTGCTGGCCCTGTACCTGAGCTCGGTGCCCACCTACTCGGTGGTGTACGGCGCGTTTGCCACCGTGCCTATTTTGCTGGTGTGGATTTATGTGGCCTGGACAATTGTGCTGCTGGGCGCTGCGCTCACCGCCTATGTGCCTAGCCTGCTGGCCGGGATTCCCCGGCGTCGGGGTGGGCCAGGTTGGCAGTTTCAGTTGGCGCTAGAGGTGTTGCAGCAGCTCGATGCAGTGCGCGGGCTCGGCGACAAGGGCAAGACCATCGGCCAGCTCTGCGCCAGCCTGCAAACCGATTCACAACGCCTGGAGCCGGTGCTGGAAGCCCTGATGGCGATGGATTGGATTGGCCAGCTCAGCGCGACGCAAGGGAGTGGCGGCAGCGCCCGCATGGTTTTGCTCGTGGACCCCACCATTACCGCGCTGGAGCCTTTGCTGCACGCCTTGCTGCTACCCAAGAGCGATGTGACCCATAATTTATGGAAAACAGACCGCTGGCCCTCGTCCAGTCTACGTGATGTGCTATAAAATTTATAGCGAAACTTTGCCAAGCCACATGTCTTTGTACATCACCCAGTCCCCCATAAAGCTGTAGACCGGGCGCTTGAACGAGGCGGGTTTGTTTTTCTCAAAACCGAAGTGCCCCACCCAGGCACAGGCGTAGCCGCACAGCAGGCCGTACAGAAAATACTGTGGCTTGCCCGTCACAAACATCATGGCCAGGCACACCAGGCCCAGGCTGGAGCCCAGAAAGTGCAATCGGCGGCAAGCGCGGTTGCTGTGCTCACCCAGGTAAAAAGGGTAGAACTCGGCAAAGCTGGCGAAGCTGCGGGGGTCAACGCTGGTAGAGGTCATGTGGTGTCTCCGGTGTGTTTTAGAGTTTTAGGCTACCTTGGCCGGATTGTGTCAAAAAATCGCGCAGGGCAAACAGCGTCTCATCGGGTGCTTCAGTCATTTGGTGGTGGCCTACCGGCACCGTCGTGACACTGACGGCCTTGCCGCTGGCACGCGCTGCCGCTATCAGCGATTGGGCCGCCTTGGCTTGCGTCATCTGGTCTTGCGCACCCAGCACAAACAGCACCGGGCAGGTGATCTGGGTGATGGCGGTGTCGCCATGGGTATAGCTGTCGCAAGCTTTGAAGCCCCGGTAGAAGACATTCACCGCCGGGTTGCTGGCCAGCACCCGCCGCATGAGCGCCCGATTGCTGCCAAACACCCAGGTGCCGGGGCCCAGCGCTGAAGGCACGGGGGCCAGTGTGCTGCGCGAGAACACATTGACCATCTGCATCGCCACCTCCGGCGCGTTCTGGGCGTTGTCCAGCAGCACCTGCGATACCCGCATGGGGAACGCGGTGCCCACCAGTACCAGGTGGCTGACACGGTTTTTCAGTCGGGCTGCCGCTTCCAGCGCAATCAGCGAGCCCCAGCTATGGCCCACCAGTGCAGCTTTGCCCACGCCCGCAGCGTCGAGAAGTGCGGCTACAAAGTCAGCGGCTTCTTCCACGCTGGAAGGCGCGTCGCCCGCGCTGCGGCTATGGCCCGGCAGATCCACCGCCAGCACGTTGAAACCGTGGTGTGCCAGGTAGCGGGTCTGCAAAATCCACACGCTGTGGTCGTGCAGCACGCCATGGAGAAAAACCACCGTGGGTTTGGCCGCATCGAATACTTTGCCGCCGGTGTAGCAGTAGGTGGGTGCGCCGTTAACGAGGAGTTCCATCACGCACCTGCCTTTTCAGCGGTCTTGAGCGCACGTTTCAAGTCGTCTATCAGGTCGGCACTGTCTTCCAGCCCAATCGACAGCCG
>JBEEJM010000267.1:0-5363 GCA_041169205.1 Pseudomonadota bacterium
GCGCGCTCTTCTTCGTCCAACATTTGCCGGTACACCGTCGTCAGCAGCGCCACCGCCTCGCGCCGAGGTTTGCGGCGCACCGAAAAGTAGCCTTCGACACGCCCTTGCGCGTCATAGGACGGGGTCACATTGGCAAAGACCCAATAAAACGCGCCACTTTTGGAGCGGTTCTTCACGTAGGCAAAACACTCTTTTTTTTGCTCCAGGGTGTCCCACAAAAACTTGAATACGCCGCGTGGCATGTCGGGGTGCCGCACGATGTTGTGTTGCGTTCCCAGCAGCTCGTGTTCAGCGTAGCCAGAAAACTCGATGAAGACCTGATTGCCATAGGTAATGCGACCCTTCAGGTCGGTCTTGGACACCAGGAAGTCATCCTCACGCATGACAAGTTCATGCTGGGTCGCTGCAGTGTGGGTATTTTTCATGTGCCTCAGCACGTTAGCGCACTGGGCCTGCAATGAATTTGACATAGGACAAGAAAGGCACTTGTCCTATGCGCAAATGATTAGCCCAGCGTAACAGCACCCGGTGTACCGGTGAGGTAGCCCACGGCGGCACCAAACCGGTCTTTGTAATTTGCGCGCACCAGCGGGTCCAGCGTGGCTTGCACCTTGCCATGCAGCTTGGGCAACCAGTCACCGGGGTGCTGGAAATTGGTGGTGATGTAGGTGAAACCATTCAGGTCGTCCACCACACCCAGGCCCGTGGCTTCTGCCCCCGAAGGCATGGACATCAGGCGGCTGAGCTTTTGTGTGTCGACGTTGTAGGCCCATACAAAGTTGTTCACATGGGTGCTGCTGTCTTCGCCAATGAACAGAGTTCGCAGTTTTTCCGAAAACTTCAGGTTGTCGGGGTTGGACACCTTGTCGGGGTTGGCCAAGTTGCCCAGCGCATCCGCAGCAATGTCTTCACCCATCAGCACGGCGCGTATGACAAAGGGCACCCAATCACTCTTGATGGCGGCACCCGCTTGGTCTACCTGGCCCCCGACCAGGGTGCTGGCCATGATGCCACCGGCAATCAGTGCTTTGTCTAAGGCGATGCTACTGGCGGCATTCCAGCCCTTGCCATTTTTGACCATGGAATCTTGGATGTTTTGCAGCGCCGAGTACACCACCTTGTCTTTGATGTTGACCGTGGTTCCCTCCATTTTGGAAAAGCCCATGCTGCCGCCCATCAGGTAGGCATAGCGGTGGGTTTCCAGGAAGGCAGCGGCCTTCTCCATGCCGGGTTTGACCTTGATCCAGTTGGCGGCACCGTTGTAGAAGACTTTGCTGAAGCTGGCATCCACGGGGTCGGTCTTGCGCACATCCATGATGTCCGACGGTTTGAGCTGGTTAGCCAGTTTTTCAATTTCGTCACTGGTGGCGTGGCCGAGTTTGATCCATGTGAGTTTGGCTCCGGCGTCAGCGGGGTTCATCGAGAAGCCATCGCCCAACTTGGCCACATACAAAGTGCCGGAGGACAGCGTTTTTTCCTTGTCAGCCACAAACATGAAGAAACCACCGTTGGTGGCATCGTCGCCCATGATGGCGGTGCGATTGTCTGGCATCACCTGAACCAGTTCATGCGAAATACGGCCCATACAGTAGTGCTTGACGACGGTGCCGGTGCCGTCAGGGTTGACGGTGACTTCGGGCATGTGGCCGTAGTGGTAGGGATTGGCAATGGACTCGTCGCCAAACAGGTTTTTGCTGAACGCTTTGAACACTTTGTTGTCTGCAACAAAGTGCGCATCGGGCTCGTACTCTTCACTCGACAAGTGCGTGTTCCAGGGTGACAGGCTGGAACCGCAGGTGATCCACAGGCCTTGCGCCTGCGAGGTGTCCACATTGTGGTACTTCACCAGGGTCAGCTTGCCCGTGGCGGGGTCCTGGTCCAGCGTCAGTACCGCAATGGGAGACGGTAGCGTGCCGTAGGTGTCGGCACCGCCTTGGTTGGCATTGACGTACTCAAACTGCACTACGGCAAACACGGCCTTGCCCTTGATGCCCTTGACCGACGCATGGGGCAGCTGCAGCAGCGATGTGCCGTCCGGGCAATCGGAGAAGAATTGGCGCTCTTTGCCGGCTACCGAGGTATCGAGGATGGGTTTGTTCAAAATGTCGACATAGCCGCCCGCCAGCAGGGTGCCGCCTTTGCCATCGGGCACACGATCGCCGGTGATGAAGAAGGGCTCGTAGGCCAGCTTGAAGGCGCGAGTGCTGCCGTCCTGCAAAGTGACCTGCAGGCTCGACGCCACCGTGGTGGTAGCCATGGCGGCGGCATTGGCCAGGGATGGTGCGGCCATCGCTGCAAACGCAGCAGATGCAAACGGTGCAGCGGACACAGAAGCACTGCCGGTAGCAGCACAGCCGGTGAGCAGTGCGGAGCCCGTCAGGGTGCCCAAGGGGAGCATGGGGGCTGAGGCCAAAAATTTTAACGCAGTGCGGCGCGTGGGTAGTGAATAGTGGGGCATGTCAGGTCTTTCGAATCAGGCTGTAAGAACAGCCGCATCGTATGAAGCCTGTGTGACAGTAATGTGAAAAGACAGGGGTCAGATGCGCACTTGCGTGCGCGGGGTGAGCAAAGCAACTGGCGACTCACCCACCAAAATGGCGCTGCGCAAATGGGCAATGCAGTACGCATGCAGCTGTGACACACGTGCCTCGCTGATCTTTAGCACCACGCCAATCTCGTGCATCTTGAGTTCGCCTTCGTAGTAGAGGCGCAGCACCGCCTGCTTTTGGGCGGGCAGAGCCTGAATGGCGGCGAGCAAGGCCTGACGCAGCGCAGCACGCTCGAGCACGCGCAGGGGGTCTACATGGCTTTGCACACAGTAGTCCAAGTAGGCCTCGGCGTTGTTGCCACCACCCAGGTCTTCCAGCGATATCAGGGCGTAGCCCTGCACGTCTTGCAACATGCGCTGGTAGTCGGCTACTTTGACGCCCAGGGCCTGCGCCACTTCGGACTCACGGGGCAGTCGGCCCATCTCGTGGCCCAGACGCTGGATCGCCAGCTCGGCCTCGCGCATGGCCTTGCGCAGGCCACGGCTACCGGGGTCGTTGGCACGCAAACCGTCGAGCATGGCGCCTTGCGCGCGCTGCGCAACGTAGTGGTCAAAGTGGCTGCCCGCGGTCTCGCGGGTCCAACGCAGAATGGCGTCAATCAGCCCCAGCAAACCATCCTGCACCAGATCGTCGCGCTCCACGCTGCGCGGCAAACGGCGCGACAAATTGCTGGCGATGCGCTCGACCAAGGGCGTCTTGTCGGCCACCAGCCGCGCAAAACCCGATTCGGTGAGGCCGGTCTTTTGGGTCATGGGGTCAGATTCTGACTGGATCGGATGTACTTTTCCAGCCCCGCGGCAGGCAAAGGCCGGCTGAACAGATAGCCTTGGTACAAACGACAGCCCTGCCCGGCCAAGAAATCGCATTGCTCGGCGGTTTCAACCCCTTCGGCCACCACCGACAAGCCCAGGCTTTCGGCCAACACGATGACCATTTTGGAAATCGCCGCATCGTTGGGGTCCAGGAGTACGTCGCGGACAAAACTCTGGTCAATTTTCAATTGGTCCAGTGGCAGGCGTTTCAGGTACGACAGCGACGAGTAACCCATGCCGAAGTCATCCAGTGAAAAGCCCACGCCGGCACTCTTGAGTCGCACCATTTTGGCGATCACGTCCTCGACGTTGCTGACCAGCAGGCCTTCCGTCAACTCCAGTTTCAGCCGCAGTGGATTGGCCCCGGTTCGCTTCAGGGTTGCCAGCACCTGATCGGCAAAATCGGCCTGGTGAAACTGCCGGGGACTCACATTGACCGCCACCGACAGGTGGGCCATGTCGGACTGGTTAGCCCACGCCGCAAGCTGGGCACAGGCAGACTCCAAAACCCATTGACCCAGGGGCAGAATGATGCCCGTGTCTTCGGCCATGGGAATGAACTCTACGGGCGACACCTGTCCGCGCACAGGATGCAACCAGCGCAACAGCGCCTCGGCCCCATAGGACTTGCCCCCAATGGACACCTGTGGCTGGTAGACCAGCGTGAACTGCTCTTGCGCCAGCGCTTCATGCAGGTCTTTCTCCAGGCTGGCGCGCTCGGCAATCACCCGGTGCATGCTGGGATCAAAGAAGCGCAAGGTATTGCGTCCTGCAGCCTTGGCCTGGTACATCGCCATGTCAGCGCGCTTCAAGGGCTCTTCAATGCCTTCAGGTTGTGCCCCGAACAGCGTGACACCAATGCTGCTCGTACTCATGTGCGTATAGTTGTCCAGTTGGTGGGGCTGGGCCAGCACCGCAAGCACCTTTTCTGCAACTGCGCGGGCCTGGTCCGTGGCAACCTGCAGGTCGGCACTGAGGTTTTCGAGCATCACCACAAATTCGTCGCCCCCCAGGCGGGCGACGGTGTCGCCCTCGCGGATACAACTGCTCAGTCTTTGCGCCACCTGCAGCAGCAACTGGTCTCCCATGAAGTGACCGTGCGTGTCATTGAGCACTTTGAAGTTGTCCATATCGACAAACAGCAGGGCTGCCTTGCGCGGATAGCGCACGCTGGACGCCATGGCGTGGGCAAGTCGGTCCATCAGGAGTCGGCGGTTGGGCAAACCGGTGAGGGCATCGAAGTACGCCAGGGTCTGAATCTGGGCTTCCGCCGCCTTGCGCTCGGTAATGTCCTGCGCAATACCCACTGCATACTGTGCCGCGGTGTCGGCATCTTTCTGGATATCCGCTTTCAGGCGCACCCAGCGCAGGGCCTCGCCGACCACAATGCGCATTTCAAAATCAGACGAAGACCCCGCACGCGTCGCACGCGCGGCCTGCACCAGAACGTCTCGGTCTTGGTGCCAGGTTTTTTGTAGCAATGCGTCAAAGGCATTGCCGTGGTCTTCCGGTAAGTCGAGGATGCGGCGGGTCTCATCCGACAGCGTGAACTCGAGCGTAGGCAACGCAAGCACCCAACTGCCCACCCTGGCAACCGTTTGCGCCTGCTGCAATTGCAGTTTGCTTTCTTCCAGGTGCCGCGTGCGGATCGTGAGATTCTGCCCCAGCGCATACAGCTCTTTCAGGCGGGTTTGGTAGGACTTCACCACCGAGGCAATCAGTCCGGCGGCCATGAGGCAAATGCTGATCTGCACAACGCCAAACATCACCGGAAGCGCAGGCATTTTCACTGCAAGCAAACCCATCATTTCCCCGAGCATCAGGCCCACGATGGTCAGTGTGGTCATGGCCGTGGTCAGCAATGCCGCACGCGCGCTGATCATCAAACCCACACTCAGAATGATGACCGGGTAGGCATAGACAATCGGGGTGCGTAATCCACCATTGGCAATGGCGATGCCGGTGACCACCAACCAGACCCCATACGTCATGGTCTTGATGG
>JBEEJM010000268.1:0-2862 GCA_041169205.1 Pseudomonadota bacterium
GTCAATCGAGAAGGCCTGCACCGGTGCCAGTGGCAATTCGTCGGCAATGGCGGGCGCGGTAATGGCCGGAAAGCCCGTGCCCTTGGGGAAGTTTTCCAGCAAAAAGCGTTTCCAGTGAAACAGGTAGGGCGAGGCAATGGCCCCGGCCTTTTGCAGCAACTCCAACGGCGCGGTGTGGGTGGCGCGGCTGGCCTCGACTACGGCTTTGTACTCAGGCGCGTTTTTGTCAGGCTTGAACAGAATTTTGTAGAGCTGCTCTTTGACCGGTTCCGGGCAAGTGCCCGCACCCAGCTCCACCGCCCATTGGGCAATTTGCTCGGCGACCACGCGTTTTTTCTCAATCGCGGCCAGCGCCTGGGCAATGATCTCGGCCGGGGCCTTTTTGAAGCGCCCTTTGCCCGCGCGGCGGAAGTAGTGCGGCGCGTCGAACAGCTTGAACAGCATGCCCGATTGCTCGGTTAGCGTGGCCTGGGCCGAGAAATAGTCGCGCGCCAAGTCGGCAAAACCAAACTCGTCTTCGGGCGCAAACTCGTAGGCCATCTCCAGATCGATGCTCTGCGCCTGCGCTTGGGCAGCCGCAACCAGCTCGGCCGGTTGCGGCTTCTCGAACTTGATCAGGATGTTGGCGCTCTTGACCTTGACGCGCTTGCCGGAATCCAGCTCCACCTGTGCAGACGCTTCCGCCTCTGACAGCACCCGACCGGCCATGAACTTTCCGGCTTCTTCAAACAGTACAAACATAGGGGGGCATTGTCCCAGCAAATTGAGAGGCCACTTTCAGCGCACCCGTGCTAGCACGTCGTAGCGCATTTAAGGGCCCTAAAGTGCTGGGCATTGTGGTTTTTGTGCGTGCTTTCACGCCAGATGGGGCCGAACGGACTATAGACGGGCTCCCGCCAAGCGCCGACACTGAAGTGAGAATACTCAATCTAATAAGTCACAGGGAATCTAATATGCGCCTTTTGAAATCTGGTCTGATCGCTTTAGCCACCACCGCAACCGTATTTGCTGCCAGCCCAGCATTTGCCCAAGCCTATTCGTCTGCGTCGATTTATGGCATGACCTATGAGCTTTTTGACTTGAATGCTGGGGACAATATTCAAGCCAGCATTACGTTCTCTCCGCCCGATGTTTATCGGGGGGCCGGCATTCGGGATCGGTTCAACACCATTCTTGATGGGAACACGATTACGACGCCAACCGACCAGCCGGTAACGGCAGCTTCTGCGACCTCCTCAGCGTCTGCACAAACCACAGGCGATGAAATGGCCAATGCCACAGTGATTGCTTCGGGTGGTGCCACGTCGGGTACCGGTGAGTCTTTTGCCTCTATTGCCCAGGTCAAGGTTTGGTTTACGCTGGGTGCAAATACGGGTGTCAAATTTTCTGCCTTGTCCAAGCTCGGTACCGGCTTTGGTGTGGGTGAATCCGCAACCGCACAAACCACCTTCGCAACGTACGCAGCCAATTACGCCGGACCTTACGCGATAGGCAATTCCCTGCATGATGCGTCGGGGGCTGAGTATTCCTCCATGACCACGCAAATGGATAACCAGACAGATGTGGAAGCAGCTGGAATGCTGTTCGTTCGTTCCAACGTGTTCGGCAACACCCAGTTCAACCCCGTCTCCGCTGTACCGGAAGCCGACACTCTGTTCATGATGCTGTCCGGTTTGGGTGTGATGGGCGCATTGGCCCGTCGCCGCAAGCTGACGGAAAGTACTGCATCGGGTGCGCAGACGTAATTTCAGCCAAACAAAAAAAGGGGAGGTGATCATCACCTCCCCTTTTTTATGGTTCTTCACGGAATCAAATAGCGCCCTTTTCTAGGGAAAACACCGACGCGCAAGTGCTGCTGTATTCTTTGCGCCCATGCGACTCCTGATGTTTATCGCCAGCGTTTTGGTGTTTCCCCTGACAGGGCTGCTGTTTTTACAGTGGCCTTTGCGGGACTGGTTGCAGCGCTACTCACGTGAGGCCAACGACCTGGGGCAAATCCTGTTTGCGTTGTATGTCGCGGTGGCCATCTATGCGGCCTCCAGGGCAAATACCCACCTGGCTGCGCATGCCACACCGGCACACACCACACGCACCCCTGCACCGTGGCGCGCCTGGGCGGCACTGCTGTGTATGGGGCCGTGGGCCCTGTTCATGTTGTGGGCCAGTGCAGGCCCCACGCGGGATTCCGTGCTGGGTTGGGAGCGCTTTCCGGAGACCTTTAACCCGGGCTACTTTGTAATCAAGCTGGCACTGGAGTTGCTGGTGCTCCTGGTGCTGCTGCACGCACTGCAGGCGGTGTGGCGCAACGTGAGACGCATCCCATGAGACCTGCCCAATGAGCGGATGGACCCAATCTGCGGGCCTGTGGATGCTGCTGACGCTGGCTGTGTTGACGGTTACCACCGGCATGCCGGTCTGGACACTGTTGATCGGTATCTCCAGCGCATTCGCCATGGGCGGCCTGGCAATGGGGGTGATTGATCTGAATGTGCTGTCGGCCTTGCCAGCGCGGCTGGTGGGGCTACTGGAAAGTGATTTGCTCCAAGCCTTGCCTTTGTATGTGTTTGTGGGCCTGTTGTTGCAGCGGCTGGCGCTGGCCGATGCGCTGTTTTCGGTGTTGGTGCGCAGGTTGTCGCCACTGGGCGGCGGGCATGCCATGGGGGCGCTGGCGCTGGGGGCTTTGGTGGCTCCGATGAATGGGTCGGTGGCCTCCAGCGCGGCCATGCTGGCCCGGCTGGTTGCGCCGCGCTTGAAAGGGATGGATGCCTCCAAGGCCACCGCGCTGGTGAGCGTGGCCGCCACCATTGGCGTGGTGGTGCCGCCCTCGCTGGTGCTGATTTTGTTGGGCGACGCCATGATGCG
>JBEEJM010000269.1:0-4322 GCA_041169205.1 Pseudomonadota bacterium
TTACCAAAGTGCTTTTAGTGAGCGTGGTCGACAAACTGGCATTGGTTACAGGTGTGACCAACGGAGAAAATAGAGTTGGCGAAATAGACGCCACCACAACAGGTGCCACGTTGATTGCCCCAACAAAACTCACCTGCCGTGGTGCCAGTGGCTCCAGCATGGTGCCGCTGCCAATGCTGCCAGTGCCGATCAGCATGCGGTTGTAGCTGCCTGCGTCGGGTGCCCCAGAAGTTTTGGATGCATCGGGCTTCACGACAGCCGATTCCAGATCAGCACCCTGCAAACGCAAGGTCGCCAGACCGGACTGCAAGGTAAAGCCGGAGGGCTTGGTGGCGTCCATCAACTCAGAACCAATCACCCGTGCCGAGCCCTGCAGCAGCGAGATCATTTGCTTGGCTTTGTCGGAGGCATTGGTGGGAAAGTCCAGCTTCAGCTCTGAGCCGGGGCGCATGCCCACCAAGCTGCCGTCGGGCAACAACAACTGTGAAATGGCCCCCACGGGTGTACGCAGGCGTTCGCCTTCCTCCAAGATGGCTCCGCGCTTCGCGGGACGGGCCAATCCGTTGTTACCCACGATTTCTGAGCCCGGCTGGGCAAACAGCAATGTCCCTGCAGGCGCGGCAAAGACGGCAGTGGCGAAAAGGGTGTTGGCGACGGCCAAGGTGGTTGCGAGGGCGTAGTTCATGGGGTGTCTCCTAGGACGGCATCACTTCAACAGAATGGTGGATTTGATGGTGGTGGTCGGGGCGATATACGTCGTCGTTGGTGCGATATACGTAGTGGTCGGTGCTATCAGTGTTGTTGTCGGCAAAATCGTGGTTGTCGTAATAGGTGCGATCAACGTAGTTGTTGGGGCAATTAATGTCGTCGTTGGCGACAACAGCGTTGCGCTGGTGGTTGTCAGCGTCGTACTGGAAATTGGCGCAAGCAAGGTGGTGGTCGGTGCAATCAGCGTGGTCGTGGGGGAAAGCAGCATGGGCTCGATAGTGAGTAACGTGGACGACACCGGGGCAAGTATCGTGGTACTGATCGGGGAGGTCAGCGTGGTAGCGGACCGGGCAGCCAGCGACGGGCGTAGCAGCATGGTGCCGTCGGCGGCCTTGCGGTTTGCGTCGCCTTTGCTATCGGATTTGTCACCTGTTTCGCGTGCATCGGTTTTCAATTCCACTTTGTAAAAATCAGGAATTTTCAGCAAGATGGCCGGCGCACGGTCTGCAATGGCAGGCGCAAAGCCGACGTCGCCGCGCTTGAGCGTTAGCATCCCATTGCGGTTGCGGATGAAGGTTTCGCCGTCGTTGACTTTGTCATAAAAACCAGGCGCACCCAAAGCCGCCATGCCGGGAACACCCTCTGGGATCACCATGGGTTCGTGGTCAGTGCCGCGAATTCCAACGGTGGCCGTGGTGGTGCGAATTTGATAAGCATCGGGATTGGTTTTGCCAATGAGCCCGGTAATGGAACGGAAACCACCGCGCACCAGTGACACCAGAAAATTGGAGTTGCTGGCATTTTTCTCGTCATACACAAAGCGGTCGATCACCATCTCCGAGCCCGCGCGCACCGAAAGAAATCCACCGTCATTCAGGCGCATTTGCACCAACGCGCCGTCGCCGGTAATGATTTTTTCACCAGAGCGGACTTCAAAGCCTTTTTCTAGCAAGCGTTCGCGCCCCTGTGGGTCTATGGCTTTCACAGTCCCTGTCACCGACATCACTTTGGCCGCCGGTAGCTGCGCCCAGACTGCGCTGGACAACCCGAGGCCCATGACGCACACCAGCAGGCGCAGGTTTTGGCGCAATGAAGTGGAGAGAAGGCTTGGCATAGGGCGATGTGTCCGGTGAAAGCAGTCGTTAGCAGTCGTTAATAGTCCAGACGCACGTTGATAGATGCGTCCGTTTTGTCATAGGTGTACAGGTCGGCGTTGCTGTTGTTCTTCACGTAGGAGACTTGTGGCCGCACAGAGAAACCTTTGGACAGTGTCCACGTCAATCCCAGCGCCACGTCCAGCGTGGACTCGTCGCGCGACACCCCGTACAAATCATTCACCCCCGCATATTTGGAGTAGGTGGCACCCGCGGTGACATAGCCCCCCAGCTTGTCGTTAAAGCTCTTTTGAAACAAAGCGCGTGGGCCATAAAACTGCTTGTCACCGTCGGATCGGCCGCCCGTGGCAAGCTCAACGCCGCCCGATGCCGTCAAACTGAAGATCGCGCTGCCGTCACCTACGGACGTCAACCACCCAGCTGACACCGAATTTGTCTGCATGTTTTGACTGACGGTTGCGCTACTCAAATAGGCCGCCCGGCTGGTCGCTGCGCCCAGTGTCAATTGGCTGCCACTGGCCAATGCCAGGCGCCAGTCCAGGTTCAGCCCGACTGTGTCGCGGTACTGGTTTTGGTTCAAGTTGTAGGTGCCTGCGGTCAAGCCCGTGCGGATCTGCCATGCACCACCGGAGTAGCTCACGCCTGTACGTGCATCCACCGTGTAGTTGCAGGTGTTGTCACAGTAGGTTTGGTACGCGCGACCCCGGTAATCTGCACCCACATAGGCCCCCCACTTATCAGTCAATTGGTGATTGATCTCGCCGCCCAAGCCCAGGGTGGCGTAATTGTCTGACTTCATGCCGGGTGTATAGGTACCTGCCGCCACGGGAGGTAGTGCCGCCGCGTTGCCAGGGTAGTTCAATAAGGCGGAACTGTTGGCCCCGCCAATGTTGGTGTCGCGCCCCATCCCAATTTCGGCATAGCCGCTGGCGGTGGTGCGTTTGCTTTGGGAACGAGCCTCGGCGGCTTTTACATACTGCTCCACACTGCCGCGTAGGTCTTGCGGCAGGTTTTGAAATGCCAAGACGGTCTCAAACTCGATCTTGGCACGGCCAAAGTCGCCCAGGGCAAAGTAGGCGCGGCCCATATCCGCACGCACCCCCACGTACGACGGGGCGACGGCAAGAATGCGTTCATACACAAAAGTGGCCTTGCTAGGGCGGTTGCTCTCTAGCGCGGCAGTGCCCAACAGGTAGTCGTAGACCAAGTCTCCGGCGCCTTCTACTTCCATGGGTTCCAGTAACTTGTAGGCCTGTTCTGCCTGGCCCGATTTCATCATGGCCTCTGCCCGTTCGAGCAATGCCTGATCGACATCGGCCCAAGCCGCCGCCGTCGACACTCCAATGCAAACGCCCACCAGGGATTTGCCTAAAAAACCTCGCAGCGTGCCAGGGGGATTCTTCATTCCAGTTTCCTTTGCTTTTTCCAACGTGGCTGTTTTGGGCAAGTATAGGAAATAGGCACTGTCTTGTTAAGAAATTTGACGCAAAAAAATCGACCAGCGCTTTTGCGGGTCGGCTTGGATGGCTAGTTGATTTGTGGGTCAACTTGCCGAATATTAAAAATATTGAGCGAAATCAATAACTTGTAGCACCAAATGGCGGAATTTTTCCAACCCATCCAAACTACGCTAGGTGCTGCAAAGCTTAGAAGCTTTCCCTGTCTCTCCACCTGTTTTTGCTGCGTTGCTGTTCCCTACTGGATCGCGGTGCCAATCTGCGCTAAGCCTAAGTTTTGTTCTGTGCCGGCTGAGCAGCGTGTCGTCGGTGGTTTTGCGCACAGCAAGCATCTGCACCGTGCACGTACGCGGCGACAACATATCCACTGGCGGAAGGTAGTACCGGTTACGCCATCGCAGCAGTGAAAATTTGTGAACTGAAACTGCCGTGGCCATCGCATTTCAAGCGCCTGAAAATATTGAGGACAATAGAGCCCTGTCCGAACTCTTGGGCAGATAACAAAATAGGAATACAAATCAAATGGCAACTGCAAAGAAAGCGGCCCCTAAAGCTGCTGTGACCACAAAGAAAGTAACTGCTCCTGCGCAAGCAAAGAAGACTGTTGTAAAGACGCCCGCAAAAAAGGCCCCCGTCTCCAAGACTGCCAAAGCGATTGCCAAGTTGTCCGCAAACATTGCAAAGCTGACCGAACGCAAGAACAAGCTTGGTGCTGAAATCAATGCTCTGCGTGATCAGCGTGCTGCATTGAAGGCAACGCCAGTAGCAGCAGCTTCTGCAGCTCCTACGGCAAAAGCCAAGGCAGCGCCTAAAGCTGCGGCTCCTGCTAAAAAAGCAAAGCCCGCTGCGAAGAAGTAATTCGCATTAGCGACTTAGTCGCAAAACAGAAAGGGCCCCGAATTCGGGGCCCTTTCTGTTTGTGCAATTGACGAAGCACTCCAACGATGCCGCCCGTACGTTGGCGATCACACCTCTCGATTTCGGGGGTCGGCATGCGTGACCAAGGACTGCATCAACCGGCGTGCCGTCGCCGCTACTTCAG
>JBEEJM010000270.1:0-7653 GCA_041169205.1 Pseudomonadota bacterium
GGCCGCGACCGGTACCGCTCATTGCAAATTGCGCAGGTGTTTCTCAAAGGCAGCGCCCAGGCGGCCTTGTTGTTTGATGAAGTGGAAGACGTGTTTCCGCCCATTTCCAGCGAAGCCGCGCATTTGATGGCGCGTGCGGACGCCTCGGCAGCGCCGGCCAGCGCCAGCGTGAATGGCAAGGCCTGGGTCAACCAGATTCTGGAAACCAACGCCGTGCCCACCATCTGGGTGACCAACCGCATCGAGCAGATCGACCCCGCATTTCGCAGGCGTTTTGCCTACCACCTGGAGCTGAAATCGCCCCCACCTGGCGCGCGCGAGGGGCTGGTGCGCAAGACGTTGGAAGGCGTGCCGGTGTCCGATGCTTTTGTGGCGCGGCTGGCCAGCCGCAAGGGGCTGACCCCGGCGCAGATTCGCACCGCCGTGCGATTTGCGGGCTTGGCCTGCCCACCGGGAGATGGCGTGGGGCTGGAGGGCCTGATCGAGCGGCAGCTCAAAAATGCCGACCTGGCGCTGGGTAACCGGCCCACGGCGACGGCCAACCCGAATGCCGTCACCCACTACGACCTGTCGCTGCTGCACACCGAGAGCCGGTTCGAAATTCCCCGTGTCATTGCGGCGCTGCAGGCCCGTGGTCATGGAACGATGTGCTTTTATGGCCCGCCGGGCACAGGCAAAACCGCACTGGCCGAGCACATGGCGGGGGCGCTGGGCAAGCCTTTGATCGTGCGCCAGGCCAGCGACCTGATGGGCAAATACGTCGGGGAGACCGAGCAGAACATGGCCGCCATGTTTCGCGAAGCCGAGTCCGAGGGCGCACTCTTGCTACTGGACGAGGCAGACAGCTTTTTGCAGGACCGCCGGGGCGCACAGCGTAACTACGAGGTCACCGAGGTCAACGAAATGCTGCAGGGTATGGAGCGGTTTCACGGCATTTTTATCTGCACTACCAACTTGATGGACCGCATTGACCAGGCGGCTTTGCGGCGCTTTACCTTCAAGATTGCGTTCAAACCGCTCACCGCAGCCCAGCGAGAAGCCTTTTTTGTGGCCGAGGCCTGCGCCGGCGATACGCAGGCGCTGACCCCCCAGCTGGCGGCGCGGCTGGCGGCGCTGGAGCAGCTGTGTGCCGGGGATTTTGCGGCTGTCAAACGTCAGACCGTTATTCTTGATAACCAGCTGGAGCCGCTGGATTTTCTGGAGCAACTGGAAGCCGAGCACCGCATCAAACCCGAGGTACGCGATGCCCGGGGCATGGGTTTTTTAACAGTGATGTCACCGGGTACAACGGGGTAGTTGCGCGGTAGCTAAGGGCTAACCCTCGTAACTGCGCGGTAATATTTGGTGTGCGTTGTCAACCGGAATGGATGCTGACGCGTCATATTCTCCGGCGGATGCAAAAAATAACGAGGTCGTTGGAACAAGGCCAGTTGTCTCAAAAGCATCCAAATATCCACCTTTGCACTGTA
The DNA here is from genome assembly GCA_041169205.1 of Pseudomonadota bacterium. GTDB lineage: Bacteria > Pseudomonadota > Gammaproteobacteria > Burkholderiales > Burkholderiaceae_C > Allorhodoferax. The sequence continues at coordinate 1,470 of JBEEJM010000270.1, forward strand.
AATATGCACAAAGAAGCGATACAAGTACCCGAAAAGGGCACTTACAAGTGGCAGTTGTTTAACTATTGGTCTGACGAGTACCGCCAGACCCATGCGGACCATTCGGCGTACATCGCGCTGAACTTCGCTGGTGCCTTGGACGCTTGCCGCTCCAAATTACAGGCTTTGGTACAACGCCACAAACAGGCTGGCAGCAACGCCTCTAGCCGCGAGCGCCATGCACGTGCTATCGCCCGTTTGCAAAACACCATGACCGGCGCGGCCATGTCCTACGAAAGCTGCTTCCGTCGCTAAAACTGGCGGCTACGCGGCTGCCACCACCCGCAGCACCTCGTGTGCGTAGGCTTCGAGTTTTTTGGTGCCCATGCCGCTAATGCCGAGCAAGTCGTCCATCGATTGAGGCGCTTTTTGGGCAATGGCTGCCAGCGTGGCGTCATGAAAAATCACATAGGCGGGCAGGTTGTGCTCTTTGGCCACCTCGGCCCGCCAGGCTTTCAGCGCTGAGTAGCGCATCAATCCTTCACTGTCCAGCGCAATCGGTGCCTTCACCATGGCACCTAGGCGCGTGCTGCGCTTGGATTTGCGCTCCGCCGGTGCCGACACCGATTCGCGCAGTCGCACCGATACATCGCCTTTGAGCACGGCACGCGACTCGGCGGTGAGTTGCAGGGTACTGAACTCCCCGCCTTGCACGGCCAACGCCCCCATCGCAATCAGCTGGCGCAGCACGCCGCGCAGTTGCAACTCTGAAAAATTGGCTCCAATGCCAAAAGTACTTAAGGCGTCGTGCCCGTACTGGGTAACCTTGTCCGTGGTCTTGCCCCGCACAATGTCCATCAAATGCCCCGCGCCAAAGCTGACACCGCTCATCTGTTGAATGCGGTAAATCGTGGATAACAGCTTGCGCGCGGCGTCGGTGCCGTCCCACACCGCGGGTGGGTTCAGACAGTTGTCGCAATTTCCGCAGGGTGTGCTGGCTTCGCCAAAGTAGCCCAAGAGCCGCACCCGGCGGCAATCCGTGGCTTCGGCCAGACCCAGCAGCGCATCGAGCTTGCCGCGCATAACTTGCTTGAACTCTTCGCCCGCCGGGCTTTCGTCAATCATGCGGCGCTGGTTCACCACGTCTTGCAGGCCATAGGCCATCCAGGCGTCGGCGGCCAGACCGTCGCGTCCGCCACGGCCGGTTTCCTGGTAGTAGCCTTCGATGTTCTTGGGCATGTCCAGGTGGGCGACAAAGCGCACGTCGGGCTTGTCAATGCCCATGCCAAACGCAATCGTAGCCACCATCACCACGCCGTCTTCGCGCAGAAAACGGTCTTGGTTGGTCTGGCGCACCTTTTGGTCCAGACCCGCGTGGTAGGGCAGGGCCTTGATGCCCGCGTCGGACAGCGTTTGCGCCATGTCTTCCACCTTGCGGCGGCTTTGGCAGTAGACGATGCCGGCCTCGCCCTCGTGCTCGCGCTCGATAAAGCGCAGCAGTTGCAGGGTGGAATCTTTCTTTTCCACGATGGTGTAGCGGATGTTGGGGCGGTCAAAGCTGCTGACAAACGCTCGCGCGTCCTCCAGTTGTAGGCGCTCCAGAATGTCGGCGCGCGTCAGGTCGTCGGCTGTGGCGGTGAGCGCCATGCGCGGCACGCCGGGGTAGCGCTCGTGCAGCACGGTCAGGTTGCGGTAATCGGGCCGGAAGTCGTGACCCCACTGGCTGACGCAGTGCGCCTCGTCAATGGCAAACAGGCTGAGCTGGCCGCGTTCAAACAGCGAATCCAGCAGCGCCAGAAAGCGCGCGTTGGTCACCCGCTCGGGGGCGGCGTAGAGCAGAGTGATCTCGCCGCGCAGCAGGCGCTGCTCGATCTGGTAGGCCTCGTCGCTGGCTAGCGTGGAGTTGAGAAACGCCGCGCTCACCCCCGCCTCGTGCAGCGCGCCGACCTGGTCGTGCATCAGCGCAATCAGCGGTGAGACGACCAGGGTGATGCCGTGCCCAGCCTGCTGCCGGGCAATGGCCGGAATCTGATAGCACAGGCTCTTGCCACCCCCCGTAGGCATCAGCACCAGCGCGTCGCCCCCCGCCACCACGTGTTCCACGATGGCCTGCTGCGGGCCACGGAACGCGTCGTAGCCAAAAACTTCACGGAGGATTTGCGAATGCGACAAGGGAATTGCTATAAAAATAGGAGCTGCTTACGCAGTATCTGCGGGGGCTGGAGGCATGTTTGGCACTAAAACTGCTGTTCCAGCGCTAGGGTGACAGTGTTCAGGGAGGTCTCTATTGTCGGGTGTTAGCAGGGCGCTGATGTCCCTCAGTCAAAGAAAGCATCTTTGAGCAGTTCGATGCTGCGCTGAATCGCCGCCACTACATGCGGGATGGAATGCGCGACCTGCTCTTCCCGTGCGATGACAAACTCCGCGGTCAGTATCAGGCGCTGCACCCGGTCATGCGGGTCGGCCACTTGGCATACCTTGGCAAAGTCCAATAAGCCCACGCGGGCGGCGAAAAATGTCTTCTGCCCGCACAAGTCCAGCGCCAGCACATCTTCCGGGATATAGGCCGTGGTGTTGACTACATCAAACGCGGGTGCCAGGCGGCAGTCGTTGGTGGTGGGGTCGGTATAGAGCAGGCCAAAATTTTTCAGGTGCGCATCGCCGTTACCCACCACGCACGACAGCGCCACCATGTCAAACAGTGCATGCAAAGATGGGATAACGTGGGGACCAGAGGCAAACGCCTCAATCAGCTTGGCTGCATGGGTGTAGCTGGTTTTGTATTTCTCGCGCGAGGAGAAACCGGCCAACGCCGCCATGTCCTCAAACCCGATGGGGCTGCCGTCAGGCGTTCTGTCGAACCGCTGCATGACAAACAGCTCCTGGTTTTGGGACAAATAGAACTCTGGCACAGTCAAACCCGATTCTTTGGCAATGCGCATGCAAAGGAACTCATTGGCTGCCAGGCCTGGGTATTCCTGGCGACCACTTTTGACGATCAAATCCTGCGTGTGCACCGTGGCTTTGGTGGAAGGGGGCTCCATTGCCGACGGTTCGATGATCTGCGGCACCAGCACCTTGGGTTGCACGCCCGAAATGCCGGTGCGGTAGATGTACTTGTTTACCAGCTCCACAAACAGGTTCTCGGTACCGTCCCACGTCAAAATTTCGCTTAACCGTTCGCCTTTACCCTGCGCACTTGCCAGAGGGTTTGTAAATTCCGACTGCACTGCAACCCGCCCAATGGGCGCTTGCCCGCCCGAAAGGGCCAGCATCATCATCGGGTCCAGATTGACGATTTTGGCCAGTCGGTTTTGCAACTCTTCCAGCAAAAAACCTTCTGGCAAATTCATCTGAAAGATAGGGTGCAAAGCGGGGTGGGCATATTGCGCCTTGCGTACTGGCATGGCCAAGCTGATAGCCGATGCCGCGTTGGCCACCCTGTTGCCCGGCCCATAGCCAAACAAAAACTGCCCTTGCTCGTGCGTCAACTCCCCCGCTTCGCCCTGGGGCGTTATGACGTGCAGTTGCGTGGTGGTGTTCATTGAAAGTCTTTCAACTCATCTAGCGTGGGCCGGGTGCGTGTCAGCAACGACAACTCTGCACCCAAGGCTGCGGCCAGCCGAGCGTGGCTCTCGATAGCCACCGAGCTGCGCCCGGCTTCAATGGCGATGACCTTGAGCCGCGTTATCCCGGCCAAACGCGCCAGCGCCTCTTGCGTCAAACCCCGGTTGGTCCGCATGGCCTTGAAGGTTTGCCCGAGTTTTTGCAAATGAAAAGACTGATCCATGTATCGATAATAATACTTTACCAGTGAAAAGCATAGCAAACGTTACATGCACGGAGCGGATGCATTCGTGAGTGAAGCCCAGAATTTCACGTAGGAATTGCGAAAGCGGCAGCGGAATTGCTATAAAAATAGGAGCTGCTTACGTAGTATCTGCGGGGGCTGGAGGCATGTTTGGCACTAAAACTGCTGTTCCAGCGCGAGGGTGACAGTGTTCAGGGAGGTCTCTATTGTCGGGGATGCGACGCGGTGCGGTGTCGTCACACGCGCGTTGAACTAAAATCACACATACCCAAGGGGCGCTGCAGCCGGGTTTTGCCAGTTGGCAAAAACGGTCAGGCTTGGGGACTCCAACTGCGCTCACTTGTTTGAACCCAAAGTGAGCCGCTTCCATGACACCACGCCATTCACTCATCTATACCCGCGCACAGGCACTTCCCGCCATTCTGGAAAAACGCATTGCCATTCTGGACGGCGCGATGGGCACCATGATTCAGCGCTTCAAGCTGGGCGAAGCGCAGTACCGCGGAGCTGGGTACGCTGGACCCGGCGGGCAAGCCGAACGGTTCAAAGACTTTCACCGCGATGTGAAGGGCAACAACGAGTTGCTTAGCCTGACCCGTCCGGACGTGATCAGCGACATCCACGAGCGCTACCTCGCCGCCGGGGCCGACCTGATCGAGACCAACACCTTTGGCGCGACCACCGTGGCACAGGCCGACTACGACATGGCCGATTTGGCCATCGAGATGAACCTGGCCTCCGCAAAAATAGCCCGCGCCGCCTGCGACAAATATTCCACGCCGGACAAGCCGCGCTTTGTGTGCGGCGCGCTCGGCCCCACGCCCAAAACGGCCAGCATCAGCCCCGATGTGAACGACCCCGGTGCCCGCAACGTGACGTTTGAAGCGCTGCGCGCCGCCTACTATGACCAGACCAAGGCCTTGGTCGAAGGCGGCAGCGACGTGTTGCTGGTGGAAACCATTTTTGACACGCTCAACGCCAAGGCCGCGCTGTTTGCCATTGACGAATACTTTGAAGCCAGCGGCGAGCGCCTGCCGCTCATCATCAGTGGCACGGTGACAGATGCGTCCGGGCGCATTTTGAGTGGGCAGACGGTGACTGCGTTTTGGCACAGCGTGCGCCACGCGAAGCCCTTGGCCATTGGTCTGAACTGCGCACTGGGCGCGGCGCTGATGCGCCCCTACATCCAGGAGTTGAACAAGGTCGCGCCCGACACCTTTATCAGCTGCTACCCCAACGCAGGGCTGCCCAACCCCATGAGCGACACCGGCTTTGACGAAACGCCGGACGTCACCAGTCGCCTGGTACGCGAGTTTGCCGCCGAGGGGTTGGTGAATATTGTGGGCGGCTGCTGCGGCACGACGCCGGAGCACATCGGCGCGATTGGCCAGGCCGTTGGGCCCATGGCAGCGCGCTCGCTGCAGCGCAGTTTCTTTTACAAAGAGGCGGCTTAGATCGACCGACCGGGTGGCTGCGTGATGGGCGCCATGGCGCTTTCGGTCACGCGGGTCAGGGTTTCGATTTCTTCCTGCATGGCCGACGCCAGGCGGGCGTAGAGCTTGAGCTGGCGCGAGGTGTTGCGCAGGCGCTCTGCGATGTGAGACGACATGGACAGCAGCAGCTTGGCGGCCATCAGCGGCTCTTCCGTCACCATGTGCTCAATGGCTGCACGGGTGAGGATGGCGCACATCACGTTGGAGCTGGCGGTGCACGAGGCCGAACGTGGCTCGTTGTCCACCAAGCCCATTTCGCCCACCAGACTGCCCGGACCCAGCACCCGCACGGTGATCGGCTCGGTGCGCTTGACGGTAATTTGCTCGACCACCACATCGCCCTGGATGACCAGTGCCATGAAGCCACCATCGCCCGCATCGCCTTCTTGAATGAAGGTGGTCCCTGCGGTAATGAAGCGTGGCGTCATGTAGCGCACCACGACGCGGGCTTCTTCCAGCGTGAGCCGCATCAGGCCGCCGGGGGCGCACAACAGCTGCGCCGCATTTTCTGCGCCGGTTCCTTCACGGTCCAAAAGATCTTTTTCCAAGGTTGCGGGTTGCGTCATGGCGTGCTCGTGGGGGTCAAATGGGTAATGCTCGCGATGGTAACGCACGCCGCTGGCTTGCGCATCCGCGTTCACCCTTAAAATAGCGACTGTCCAAGGAGCGTTGCAGCGGGTGTCTACCGACCCGTCAGGCTTGGACCGTGTTCTAACCAACCGCAACGACGCTCACCTGAAGGCTGTTTTTACAGGTGAGTTGTATGTTCGTTACTAATACCCCCACGCTCAGCGCTAACGCGTCATCGCTGCCCCCCGAGGGGGCGCATTTCGCCTTGGGGCGGCCCGGCGGCGAAACTGTCCCGCCCCCCATGATGCTGTCTGGCCTGGAGCCAGTCTTG
>JBEEJM010000271.1:0-3908 GCA_041169205.1 Pseudomonadota bacterium
AGGCCGAAGCGCTGCACGCGCGGGTGCAGGCCACGGGATTGGTCTTTTGCCTGACGCACAACTACACCGGCTATCCGCTGGTACGCCAGGCCAAGGCCATGGTGATGGCCGGGCAATTGGGTGACATTCGGCTGGTGCAGGTGGAGTACGTGCAGGGCGGGCGGGCCAAGGCCGGCGCTGGTGGAAAGGCCTGGAAAGAAGACCCAACACGCGGTGGTCCATCGCTGGTCATGGGAGACATCGGCACCCATGCGCACAACCTGCTGCGCTTCATCACCGGACTCGAAGTGGCACAGGTGTCCGCCGAGGTCGGCAGCATCGTGCCCGACCGGGTTACCCACGATTACGCGGGGGCCATGCTGCGCATGTCCAACGGCGCACGCGGTAGTTTTTGGGTGACCCAAGCGGCCGCTGGCGTGGAGAACGGCTTGCGCATTCGTGTGAGCGGTTCGCTGGGCAGCGTGGAATGGCTGCAAGAACACCCGCAGGTACTGCAGTTCAAACCGCTGAATGCACCGGCACAGGTGCGCACGCCCAACGGCCCCGGCACCTTGCCTTTGTCTGCCCGCTCCTCGCGCATTGTGGCGGGGCACCCGGAGGGCTTTCATGAAGCCTTCGCCAACCTCTACACCGACGCTGCCGACACCATCGCCGCGCGCCGCACGGGTCAGGCTGCTGACCCACTCGCGCTGTATTTTCCCAACGCGACCGACGGACTGCAGGGCATTCGCTTTGTGGCCGCTGCCATCGCTTCCAGCAACCAGCAGGGCGTTTGGACGTCCCTGTAACTTTTGAATATCACCATGACGATTTCCCAACACAACAACCTCATCCACGGCGAGTGGGTGGCTGCGGCCTCGTATGCGCCCAACACCAACCCGTCCAACCTGGCCGATGTGATTGGCGAATACGCCCAGGCCGACGTGGCCCAACTCCATGCGGCGGTGGCGGCGGCGCAAAGCGCCTTTCCCACCTGGTCCGTGGGCGGCATACAGGCGCGCGCCGACGCGCTGGACAAAATTGGCACCGAAATTCTGGCGCGCAGAGAAGAGTTGGGAACCCTGCTGGCCCGCGAAGAGGGCAAGACCCGCGCCGAAGGTATTGGCGAAGCCGCCCGTGCCGGCAATATTTTCAAGTTTTTTGCCGGTGAATGCCTGCGCCTGGCCGGTGAGACTTTGCCTTCCGTGCGTCCCGGCATTGGAGTGGAAGTGACGCGCGAGCCGCTGGGTGTCATCGGCTTGATTACACCGTGGAACTTTCCCATCGCCATTCCCGCCTGGAAAATTGCCCCGGCTCTGGCCTATGGCAACTGCGTGGTGTTCAAGCCGGCCGATTTGGTGCCCGGTTGCGCCTGGGCACTGGCCGACATCATTCACCGCAGCGGCATTCCGGCGGGCGTGTTCAACCTGGTCATGGGCCGCGGTAGCGAGATTGGCGATGCCTTGGTCAACCACCCCGGTATTACGGCCATCAGCTTTACCGGTTCGGTCGGTGTCGGCCAGCGCATTGCGCGGGCCTGTGCAGCCAACATGAAAAAAATGCAACTCGAGATGGGTGGCAAAAACCCGCAGGTGGTGCTGGACGATGCCGACCTGGCCGCGGCGGTGGAACTCAGCGTGCAAAGCGCTTTCTATTCAACGGGCCAGCGCTGCACCGCGTCCAGCCGCCTCATCGTCACCGACAAAATTTACCCCGCGTTCATCGCCGCTATGCAAAAGCGCATGGCCGCCATCCAGGTAGGCGATGCGCTACAGGCTGGTATCGATATCGGCCCCGTGGTGTCGCAGGCGCAGCTGGAGCAAGACTTGTCGTATGTCGAAATCGGCAAGGCCGAGGGCGCGACGGTGTTGGTGGGTGGCGAGCGTCTGATCCGCGGCACCGAGGGCTTCTACATGGCCCCTGCACTGCTGGTCGACAGCACGCCGACCATGCGCATTAACCGCGAAGAAATTTTTGGCCCGGTGGCCAGCGTGATCCGTGTGAAAGACTACGACGAAGCGCTGGCCGTTGCCAACGACACGCCCTTTGGCCTGTCGGCCGGCATTGCCACCACCTCGCTCAAATACGCCACGCATTTCAAGCGCCATTCGCAGGCCGGCATGGTGATGGTGAACCTACCCACCGCTGGCGTGGACTACCACGTGCCCTTTGGCGGGCGCAAGGGCTCCAGCTACGGTGCGCGAGAACAGGGCAAGTACGCCCAGGAATTCTTCACCACGGTGAAGACGTCCTACGTCCTGGCCTAGCAAGCGTATGGAGAATTCATCGGAAGCGACGTTTGTCGGGGTAGATTGGGGAACCACCCACCGCCGCGCCTATGCGCTGGACGCCAGTGGCAAATGCATCTACTCACACGCCGACGGCGAAGGCGCGTTCAGCAGCAAGGGACGTTTTGCGCAGGCTTTGGCTTCCGTATTGCAGACGCTGGACGCGCATCCCCAGTGGGTCTTGATGTCTGGCATGGTGGGCAGCGCCATGGGCTGGAAGGAAGCACCGTACCTGGATGCCTCCGTGGCACTCCAAGACCTGCCGCAGCACCTGATGCCGATTGACGATGCCGCGGACAGCGCGCCACGCCGCGTGGTGCCCGGCTATTGCATCCGCAACCAGTGGGGCCAGCCCGATGTCATGCGTGGTGAAGAAACCCAATTGCTGGGCGCCGTCATGCTGGGGCACCACACCGGCTGGTTTGTCTTGCCGGGCACGCACAGCAAATGGGTGGAGTTGCAGGCGGGCCGCATTGTGCAGCTGCGCACCTATATGACCGGCGAGTTGTTTGACCTGCTCGGCAAAAACGGCACTTTGGCGGCGGCGGCAGGCTCCGGTGAGCCGGTGTGGGACGAGGCCGTCTTCTTGCAAGGCGTGCAGGCCGCGCAAAACGGTGCCTTGAGCCACCTGCTGTTTGAGTGCCGTGCGCGGGTGGTGTGCGGCGACATGCCGGCCACCAGCGCCCGCGCTTACCTCAGTGGCCTGCTGATTGGCAGCGAACTGGTGGACGTGGCCCAAGGTGTCGGTGGCGCAACGTCGGCCGCTGCCGTCAAGGTGATCGGCTCGCCCGCGTTGGCCCAGCACTACCAGACTGCGGCCATGCCCTTGGGGCTGGCGTTTGAGGTCATCGACGCGCAAGATGCCTTTCTTCGCGCCATGGCGCATTTCCAATCCCAAGGAACCCCTGTATGAGCACCGCACCGGACCTCTTGCAATCGCACCGCGCCATGCCGCTGGTGGCCATTCTGCGGGGCCTGGACCCCGCGCACGCCGTCAGCGTGGGCGAAGCCCTGCTGGCCAGTGGATTCAGCATTCTCGAAGTGCCCCTGAACCGCCCCGGTGCGCTGGAATGCATTGCCAGCCTGAGCCGTGCTCTGCCTGCGGGCACCTTGATCGGCGGCGGCACCATGCTCACTATCGACGATGTGAATGCGGTGCATGCGGCGGGCGGACGGCTCATGGTGTCCCCCAACTGCAACGTGCAGGTCATCCGCCATGCCGCAGACTTAGGGCTGGTGTGCGCACCCGGCGTGGCAACCCCCTCGGAAGCCTTTGCCGCGCTGGATGCAGGCGCACACGCGCTGAAACTATTCCCGGCGGAGATGGTGGGCCACAGCGGCCTCAAAGCCTTCAAGTCCGTACTGCCCGCTGGGACCGATTTGTGGCCCGTGGGCGGCATCACGCCCGAGAGCATGGTGCCCTGGATCGCCGCCGGAGCCACGGGCTTTGGCATTGGAAGCCAGCTCTACGCACCGGGGCAGTCGGCAGCCGCGGTGCGGGTGAAAGCGCCGCGCTATGTAGCGGTCTGGCAGCAAGCCAAATCGCTATTAAAACAATAGCTGTTCACGCAATATTGGCGGGGGCTAGCGGCCAATTTGGTTAAAAATTAGACCTTGCTGAAGTCAGGCCGACGCTTCTCC
>JBEEJM010000272.1:0-2951 GCA_041169205.1 Pseudomonadota bacterium
CGGATTACGTCGACTTTGTCGAGTTCAGAGGAGAGATGCCAGACGGGCGCGGTCATTTCTACAAGCGGAACGATCTTAAATGAGTGCTCGTTAATCATTAACTGCTTGTCTGCTATTGGGCTTTGCTCATGTCTGCTTCCAGCCCGAGGACGAAACCGCTGACGCGGTAGTCTCCGAGCGCGGCGTGTGTGGTGAGCGCCTGCACGGTTGGTGACTATGTTGTGAATTGAGGCAATGGGCCTCGTTCACAACAGGAGTACCACCATGCAAGCATCGATTTCAACCGTCTCCCCACTGCGCCAACGCATGGTGGAGGACATGCGAATGCGCAAACTCGCACCCAAGACCCAAGCAGCCTACATCCGGGCGGTGCGCAAGTTCACCAAATTTTTGGGCCATTCACCGGACACCGCCACCGATGAAGACCTGCGCCGGTTTCAGTTGGATATGGTGGACCAGGGCACCTCACCCATCACGCTCAACGCCACCATTGTGGGCTTGAACTTCCTGTTCGAGGTCACCCTGGGCCGTCCTGAGGCCATGGCCAAGATGCAGTCGGTGCGCGTGCCGCTGAAGTTGCCCGTGATTCTGAACAAGGAAGAAGTAACCCGCTTGCTGGGTTGTGTGTCCCACATCAAACACCAGACAGCACTGTCACTGGCCTATGGCACCGGGTTGCGGGTCAGCGAGGTGGTGGCCCTCAAGGTCACCGACATTGACAGCCAACGCATGACGCTGCGCGTGGAACAAGGCAAAGGCCGCAAGGACCGCTACGCCATGCTCTCTCCGGTGCTGCTGGAGCGCCTGCGTGTGTGGTGGCGAGTGGCACGCGCCCAGGGCAAGATGCTGGATAACGGTTGGTTGTTTCCAGGCCTTGATCCGCTGCAATCGCTGGGCACACGTCAGCTCAACCGTGCCATCCATGACGCCGCCACCATGGCCCAGATCGACAAACGCGTCTCCATGCACACGCTGCGCCATTCATTTGCGACGCACCTGCTGGAGCAGAAGGTGGACATCCGCGTGATCCAAGTGTTGCTGGGACACCAGCGGCTCGACACCACGGCGCACTACGTTCAGGTGGCAACCGAGCTCCTGCGCGAAGTCATCAGCCCGCTGGAGGCAACGCGCAACCCGGCGCCAAGGCAGGCCGAACAAACCGCATAGGTCCTCTCCGTGGGGCCTGGTGCCCTGGAGGTGGCGGACATCTTCCGCGCCCATGGGCCAGCCTTGCGGCTTGCGCAGCGCTCGCACCTGAGCCTGGGTCAGCTCAAGGTCATGACAGCCATCGAACAGTGCCGCACCGCGGCGCTGGGGGGACACGTTTTGCGCTGTCCGGACTGCCAGCACGATCAGGTGTCCTACAACTCCTGTCGTAATCGCCATTGCCCCAAGTGCCAGGCCAATGCTGCCAAGCGCTGGTTGGAAGCCCGGCAAGCCGATCTGCTGCCGGTGGATTACTACCATGTGGTCTTCACACTGCCAGCGCCCATCAGCGACATCGCGTACTACAACAAGGCCGTGGTCTACGGCCTGTTGTTCGAGATCGCAGCTGAAACGCTGATCACCATTGCCGCAGACCCCAAGCACCTGGGGGCACAGGTCGGCGCGACGTTGGTGTTGCACACCTGGGGCTCGGCGCTAACGCACCACCCCCATGTGCACGGCATCGTGCCCGGTGGTGGGCTCTCACCGGACGGCACGCGTTGGGTGTCGTGCAAACCCGGCTTCTTCCTGTCAGTGCGGGTGCTCTCGCGCCTGTTCCGGCGTCGCTTCCTTGAAGCGCTGGAGGAGGCACATCGCGCAGGCAAGTTGAAGTTCTTTGGTGACAGTGCTCACTTGGTCGATCCCAAGTCCTTTGTCAGGTGGCTCGCGCCACTGCGCAAGATCGAGTGGGTGGTCTACGCCAAGCGCCCGTTTGCGGGGCCCGAAGCGGTGTTGGCCTATCTGTCACGCTACACCCACCGCGTGGCCATTGCCAATTCCCGGCTGTTGGCACTTGATGAGCGCGGCGTCACATTCAAATGGAAGGACTACAGGGACAAGAGCAACCCGGACAAACCACAGCACAAGACCATGACGCTTGCCGCCGATGAGTTCATGCGCCGCTTCCTGTTGCATGTGCTGCCAGGCGGTTTCCACCGCATCCGTCACTTCGGCTTGATTGCCAACCATGGACGCAAAGAGAAGCTTGCGCTTGCGCGCGAACTGTTGAACGTGGTGCCTGCTGTCGCAGTCACCGAGACCCATGGTGACGATGCAATAGATGAGCCGGTGCGCCCGGTCTTTGTCTGTGCGCACTGCGGCGCACGGATGATCGTTCTTGAGTCGTTTGTGCGTGGTCAGTTGATTCGTGCACCACCTTGCGCGCAGGAGACGCCATGACAACCTCATGCTCGCCAAGTTGGCTGCGTATCAAACTGACGCTATACAGCGTGTCAGTTGGGGAAGGCTGGGCCATATCGCGCCTGGCCTGCAAATGTGGCCATCTATGCGTGGGACATCTGCAGCGTTTCAAGCAAGCTCGTGAAAGTTTCTACGCAGGGCAAACCCGCTGCACAGCCCGTGCAGACTTCGTGGTCGCTCCTGGCAATCTCAAATCCCCATAACCACACGATTTGAACTCGGGCCGCCTCTGGCCCCGCGGTTTCCTCCCTCGCGGTTTATACGACGCCCAACCTTGGGTGCAATCGGAATGCCATCGGCACGCCGCTGCGGTCGGGCATCCTACAAACCTAAACAGAAGCGGTCTTTATGCTACGGTTCAACAAAACGTAGGGGTTCGCTTGGCTCGTCAAAATTGATCTCGAAATAACTGCGATGAACCGGAATCACACAGCACTTGTCGCTAGCACATTGTTGCTCTCGGCTGCTATGGTCATTTGGGTCGACCTCTTCATTTTCTCCAAGGTGGTCTATCTGCCTGCTTGGGCAAACGTTCTACCCGCACC
>JBEEJM010000273.1:0-4946 GCA_041169205.1 Pseudomonadota bacterium
GCGCCAACGAAGCCTGGAATATCCCCAACAACAACGACTGGCACACCGCTTTTTCTGCCACTTGGGAAAAGGGCCAAGCGATGCCAACCTTGGCATTCGGTACCTACTACGACCGCAGCCGCCCCGACTTTCCCTGGGGTACCTGCACACCGGGTTGGTTGTTGCGCCCCGACGCATCGGGCAAAAAATATGCAGCCCCCGAACTGCTCAAACCCAGCTACTGCGCCCTTTCCATGTTGTTCTCCGACTGGAACCGCAGTGGTCAACCCTCGCTGCGCGTCAGCAATGACCGCGAGTACTACAAAGGCGGGCAAGAGCAGCTTTGGAAGGTGTCACCCAACCTGCCAGCACAGCAGTACACCGGGGAAGAAGGCTGGAAGCGCCTGCAGATCTGGGGCATGGGCATCGCCAGCCACGATGTGGATGGCGATGGTTACCCCGATGTATTCCTGACCAGCATGGCGGACAACAAGTTTCAAAAGCTCGAAGGCAATGCCTCTCAGCCCACCTACATCGACCAGGCCTACAAGCGCGGCATCACCGCGCACCGTCCCTACGTGGGTGGCGATATTCACCCCTCTACCGCCTGGCACGCGCAGTTTGCTGACATGAATAACGATGGGTTAACCGACTTGTTCATCGTCAAAGGCAACGTCTCCACCATGCCCGACTTTGCAACGCTTGACCCCAACAACCTGTTGCTGCAACAGACCAACGGACGGTTTGTGGAAGTCGGCCAACAGGCCAACGTGGCCAGTTACCGGCGCGGGCGCGGCGGCATGGTGGCGGACCTCAATGGTGATGGGCTGCTGGACATGGTGGTGGTCAACCGCTGGGACAAAGCGCAACTCTGGCGCAACGTAGGCGCAGGGTCTGCCGCGAAACCGGAGCCACTGGGGCACTGGCTGCAATTGCGCCTGAGGCAATCGGATGGCAACCGCGATGCCATCGGTGCATGGGTCGAAGTTGACCTGGGCGAAAAAATCATTCGCCAGGAGCTCACCATTGGTGGCGGACATGCCAGCGGTCAATTGGGCTGGATGCATTTTGGTCTGGGCGACGCCAAAGACGTCAAACTGCGCGTGCAATGGCCCCACGGCACTTGGAGCAATTGGCAGCCCGTTGCCGCAGATGCTTTTTATACCGTTGACAAAGAAGCCGGAATCACCAATTGGAAAGCACCTTGATCATGCGAAACACTCTCACTGCCTTGGCCGTGGCATGCGGTTTGGGCTTGTCTGCCCAGCAAAGCTCCGCACAAGTAGCCACAACACCCATCGCAAAGCCAGTATCCGCCTACAGCTCCGGCGTCGCCTACGACTGGTTTGCGCTGGCGTTTCAACTCATTCAGCAAACCCCGGGCTTCAGCCCGCCCGTAGCGGCACGGGCCTTGGGCTATATGGGTTTGAGCCTGTATGAGTCTGTGGTGCCCGGCATGCCGGGGTACCAGAGCCTGGCGGGGCAACTCAATGACCTGAGCTCCTTGCCTTGGGCGCAACCTGATGAACCTCTGCACTGGCCCACCGTGGCCAACGCATCGCTGGCCACCATGGTGCGCATGATGTTTCCCACGGCCAGCGCCGAAAACAAAGCGCGCATTGACGTACTGGAACGCAGCTTGCCCCTGAAGTACACGCAAGACTTCGACCCCAACGCCATCACGGCCGATATCACCAACCGCTCCGAGACTTTCGGCAAGCTCATGGGCATGGCCATCATGACTTGGGCCCGCACCGACGGTGGCCATGAAGGCTGGGGCCCGGTACGCCGCACGCGCACCATCTATGTGCCGCCCAGTGGCACGGGCAAGTGGTCCGCCACACCTCCGGCTTTTGGCGCACCCCTGCTGCCCTATTGGGGCGAGAACCGCCCCTTTGTCATGAAGAGCGCGGCGGATTGTCCGGCCCCTATGCCACCGGCCTACTCCGAGAACACCGGGTCTGCGTTTTACAAAGACGGCATGGAGGTCTACAAAATCGCGACCGCCGCCACACAGGAGCAACGCCAGTTTGCCCTGTATTGGGCCGACGACGCAGGCAAGACACCGACCCCGGGCGGTCATTGGGCCTACATTGCCAACGACCTGCTCAAGGCCCGCAAGGCTGACCTCGGCACCGCCGCCGAAACCTTTGCGCGGCTCAATATTGCGATGTCAGACGCGTTTGTAGCGGCTTGGTACACCAAGTACCAGCTCAATGTGCTGCGCCCGGTCACCTATGTGCAGCTGAACATCGACAGCAACTGGGTTCCCACCCTGATGCCCACACCGCCGTTCCCGGACTACCCATCCGGGCACTCCGTGCAATCGAGTGCAGCGCAATCCGTGCTCAGCCAGGTATTTGGAGCGAACACCGAGTTTGTGGACAACACCCACAACGACCGAGGCTGGGGACCGCGCACCTTCAAGAGTTTTAAGGCCGCGGCCGATGAAGCCGCCATTTCACGGCTCTATGCAGGCATTCATTACCGTTTTGCGTCCGACGGCGGCAAGCCACAAGGGCAATGCGTGGCCAACAAAGTGCTGGCGCTCAAATTCAAACCCTGAACGCTTAGACCAAGGCCTAGGTCTTGGTGCTCATGCCATCACCAAGGCCAGCGCCGCCAGATCGCCCACGCGGTCGCCCAGCCCGGCGGGCACAAGCTCCACGCCATTCGTCAACGCCGCCAGCTTGCCGGTGATGTGGCTGCGCACCTTGGGTAGCAAGAAATCGCGGTGGTGCCAGAACACGCTGCCTCCCACACTGATGCGCTGCAGATCCAACGTGGCCACCAGGTTGAACAGGGCACGCCCCATGACCCGGCAAAGGTCATCAATAATGGCGTTAGCCCGCGCGTCACCTGCGTGGGCTGCTGCAAAAAGCATAGCAGCGTCGGTGTAGCCTTCTGCCCCAAAACGCCGGGGAATGGCATTGCCCGCAATCAGGGCCTCGACATCGCCAATGCTGCCGCAGCCGCACAAGGCGTCGTCGTTGTCACTGACAAAGGTGTGGCCGGCGTGGCCGGCGTTGCCGTTTTTGCCGCGCAAGATGTGCCCGTCCACGCACACCCCCATGCCAATGCCGGTGCTCCAGGTCACGTAGGCGCAATGGTCCATGCCTTGCAACGCGCCCCAGCGGCGCTCGGCCTCCAAAGCGCCCACACCATCGTTTTCCACGCGCACATTCGGAAACGCCGCGCGCAAGGGCGCCTCGAGCAACGCGGTGGTCCAGTCGTTGGGCAGGCCGCGGGCCTTACCGGCCAACCCGCCACAAATATTGGGCGTGGCCAGCTCGATCAGCCCACTGCGCATGACAAACGGGCCACACGTGGCCACGCCGACAGCGGCAATGCCAGCGCTGCGAATACCGGCCGCCTCGCAACTCTGCCCAATCATGCGGATGATTTGCAGCGCCAGCGCGTCGTTGTTGCCCTCTTTGGCGGTGGGCTCTGCCACTTTGCCGCGCATGCCATGTTCGTCTGCCACGCTGACCGCAACTTTGGTGCCGCCAATGTCAACACAGGCAACAGGGTGCGCGCCCTTGGGGAACGAGATGGCGGGGGCGATGGAAGGTGTGGTCATGGAATTCTTTTGTGCGTCTCTGTTATTTTATGGGCGGCTATAGACGACCGTAGTCGTCCTGCAGCCGCACGATGTCGTCTTCGCCCAGGTAGCTGCCGAATTGCACTTCGACAATTTCCACCGGGTCTTGGGTCAGGTTGGCAATCCGGTGCACCTGCCCCAGCGCAATGTCGCAGTGCTCGCCCTGGTGCAGGTCAAACACACGCTCGCCCAGCGTCACTCTTGCGGTGCCCTGCACCACCACCCAATGTTCGGAGCGTTGGGTGTGCTTTTGCAAACTCAGTTGCTGGCCGGGCAACACGCCCAGGCGCTTGATCTTGTGGCCTGCCACTTCCGACACCGTTTCGAACCAGCCCCAGGGTCTGTGGGTGCGCTCTATGGTTTCGGTGCGGACGGCGGTTTGCATGGAGAGATACTACCCCGCCCAACCCCTGTTGCGTTACCGTTAGGTTACCGCTTCAAAGGCGGTGGGTGCGGTCACCGCGGGCAAAGCCGATGGCGTCCCAGTGCGTGCCTTTGCACAGGCCAATCACCTTAAAAAACTCGCCCATTTCGTGTTCGGTAATGAGCTTGTGCGCCGTCACCCGCTCCTGCAAAGGAGCCTGTTCCATGGCCTGGGCCAAGCCGCAATTGATCAAAAAATGCGCCTGGTTGGTGTAGCCCAGTACCTCCAGCCCCGCGTCTTGCGCGGCCACGGCCATGCCGGTGAAGTTAACGTGCGCCGTGATGTCTTTCAGGCCCACATCGGCCAGCGGGTCGCCATCGCTCTGGTGCGCACGGTGGCACATGACCGTACCCATGTGGCGCTGGGGGTGGTAGTACTCACTCTCGGGAAAGCCATAGTCCAGTAAAAAAATCGCCCCCACTTGCAAATGGTCGGCCAGGGTGCGGACAAAGGCTTCGCCCTGCGGGTGGATCTCGGTCAGATAGTCGTGCTCGCCTTCTACGTCCAGCGGCGGGCGCAGCGCGGTGGGGCGGTCACCCCAGGCAAACCCCTCACCATGGCAGACCACGCCACGCTCGTGCCACACGCCGTTCATGCGGGCCAGCAATTGCACCGGCATGGCATCCAGCACCTCGTTACCCACCACCACACCACGCAGCGCGCTGGGCAAGGCGGTGGCCCACTGCACTTTGTCGCCGTGGGCCGCCAAAGCCAGGCGTTGCCGGTCTTTCAATGAATCGGATAAATCTACGATGGTGTAGCGGCGCACTTGGTCGCCCAGCGCGTCCAGCAGTTGCAGCGCCAGCGCGCCGGTGCCCGCACCAAACTCCCACACCTCGTTGGTGCCGCTCACCTCCAGCGCCTGCGCCACCTGGCGGGCCAGGGCCTGGCCAAACAGCGGCGTCATCTCCGGGGCGGTCACAAAGTCGCTGCCTGCGCCAC
>JBEEJM010000274.1:0-3314 GCA_041169205.1 Pseudomonadota bacterium
TCAAGCCCTATGACGGCAACCATGGCCGTGGCGTGTCGCTCGATTTGCGCACCCAAAGCGATGTGGAAGCGGCCTACCAGCTAGCCCACCGCAAAGGTGGCGGCAGCGCCGTCATCGTCGAAAAATACATTGCCGGCAACGAGCATCGCCTGCTGGTGGTGGGCAAAAAAATGGTGGCAGCGGCCAGCGGCGAAAGCCTGTCGGTCATTGGCGACGGTGTCTCCACGATTGACCAGCTGGCCAACGCGCAAATCAATACCGACCCGCGTCGTGGCAGCACGGAAGATGCGCCCCTCAACGTCGTCATCCCCAGCAATACCGCAGAAGTGATATTGGAACTGGAGCGCGTCGGCCTGACACCTGAATCGATTCCCGCCAAAGATCAAAGCGTGCTGATTCAGCGCAACGGCAACGTGGCCTTCGATGTCACCGACTCAGTGCACCCAACGGTTGCCGCGGCAGCCGCATTGGCAGCCCGCGTGGTAGGTCTGGACATTGCCGGTGTGGACATGGTGCTGGAAGACATCACCAAGCCAATGTCCTCCCAGCGCGCTGCTGTCATTGAAGTGAACGCCAGCCCCGGCCTGCTCGCCCACATCAAGCCCGCACAGGGCCAAGGTCGCCCGGTAGGCAAGGCCATCATTGAACATTTATTCCACACCGATCATGACGGACGCATCCCCATCGTCGGCATTACGGGTACCCAAAACACGGGCCGTATTGCGCGCCTGGTGGCGTGGCTGATTCACATCAGCGGCAAGCATGTGGGACTGGCCTGTGATGAGGGGCTGTACCTCGACGGACGCCAAGTGGTCGCCAGCAATTGTGCGAATTGGGAAGCCGGTCAGCGCCTGCTGATCAACCGCTCGGTGCAAGCCGCTGTGTTCGAGAACCCCAGCCGCTGCATTCTGGGCGAGGGCTTGGCCTACGACAAATGTTCGGTGGGCGTGATCACCGATGTCAGCTGGCACGCTGAACTGGCAGACTTTGACATTCTGGATGCCGAGCAGACCTTTAAGGTCGCCCGCACCCAAGTGGATGTGGTGTTGCCCACGGGCACGGCGGTGCTCAATGCCGCGGACCCACAGGTGGTGGAAATGGCCGAGCTGTGCGATGGAAAAGTCATCTTTTACGGCACCTACCACACGCTGCCGGCCATTGCTGCCCACCAGCAGGCGGAGGAGCGGGTCGTATTCCTGCGCGACGACATCATCGTGATGGCCCAGGGCCTGACGGAAGTTGCCTCCTTGCCGCTGGCCAGCCTAAAACCGGCAAAAGCCTCCAAACCCGAAATGGTGATGGCGGCGGTGGCCGCCGCGTGGGCGCTGGAGATACCGATTGAATTGATTGCGGCCGGCTTGCGCACCTTCGAGTCCAGCCCGAAAAAAACTCCTTACTGAGACATCCATGGAAGTAACTCGCGTACGGGCCCTGCGTGGCCCCAACCTGTGGAGCCACCACACTGCCATTCAATCCATCGTGACCTGCTCTGCACAAGAGCTGTGCATCAGCAAGCTCGATGGCTTTGAGGCCCGTGTCCGGGCCCGGTTTCCAGAGATCAGCCTGTTTCAGCCCACCGGCCACGACGACTCGATTCCCATGGCCCATGTGCTGGAGCTCGCGGCGCTGGGCTTGCAAGCCCAGGCGGGCTGCCCGGTCACCTTTAGCCGGACCACGCCCACCCTGGAGACCAGCGTCTACCAGGTGGTGGTGGAGTACAGCGAAGAAGAAGTCGGCCGACTGGCCATGGAACTCGCACAGGCGCTGTGCCAGTCCGCCATGGACAACACGCCCTTCGACTTGGCCAGCGCGCTCAATCAACTCAAAGACCTGGACGAAGACGTGCGCTTAGGGCCCAGCACCGGCGCCATCGTCGATGCCGCCGTAGCCAGAGGTATCCCGTTTAGCCGCATGACCGAAGGCAGCATGGTGCGCTTTGGCTGGGGCAGCAAACAGCGCCGCATTCAGGCCGCAGAGATGGACAACACCAGCGCCATTTCTGAGGCCATTGCGCAAGACAAACAGCTCACAAAGCGGCTGCTGGCCGCCGCCGGTGTGCCAGTGCCCGGCGGACGCCCGGTGACCGACGCTGAAGACGCGTGGAAGGCCGCCTGCGAAATCGGCCTGCCGGTGGTGGTGAAACCCAACGACGGCAATCAGGGCAAGGGCATCACCGTCAATATTACGAACCAGGATGACCTCACCAGGGCCTACCTGACGGCGCGCGAATTTCGCGACGACATCTTGGTCGAACGCTACATGCCGGGCAACGACTTCCGTTTGCTGGTGGTGGGTGACAAGCTGGTGGCCGCTGCGCGTCGCGACCCGCCCAAAGTGGTGGGCGACGGTGTGCACACCATTACCCAACTGGTCGACCTGGTCAACGCCGATCCACGCCGCGGCAGCGGGCACTCCACGTCGCTCACCAAGATTCGTTTTGACGACATTGCCATTGCCTGTCTTGCAACGCAGGGCTTTCAAGCAGATTCCATCCCCGACAAAGGCCAGCGCGTCAACCTGCGCAACAACGCCAATTTGTCGACCGGCGGCTCCGCCACGGACGTGACCGACGATGTGCACCCCGATGTGGCAGCCCGCGCCGTGGCGGCGGCCCACATGGTGGGCCTGGACATTTGCGGTGTGGACGTGGTGTGCGACACCATCCTGCGCCCGCTGGAAGCACAGGGCGGCGGCATGGTCGAAGTGAATGCCGCACCGGGCTTGCGCATGCACCTGGCCCCCTCGTTTGGCAAAGGCCGTGACGTCGGCGCAGCCATTATTTCCAGCATGTTCAAACCCGGCCAAAACGGCCGTATTCCCATCGTGGCCGTCACCGGCACCAACGGGAAAACCACCACCGTCCGCCTGATCTCGCACCTGCTCACCCACAACGGCATGTGTGTGGGCATGACCAATACCGATGGCGTGTATGTCGGTGGCACCACCATTGACACCGGCGACTGCAGCGGCCCCAAGAGTGCCCGCAACGTACTTTTGCACCCCGATGTTGACGCGGCGGTACTGGAGACCGCACGCGGTGGCGTGTTGCGCGAAGGCCTGGCATTTGACCGCTGCGATGTAGCCGTGGTTACCAATGTGGGCGCGGGCGACCACCTGGGCCTCAACTACATCACCACAGTCGACGAACTGGCAGTGCTCAAACGCGTGATCGTGCAAAACGTGTCCCCCAAAGGCACCGCCGTGCTCAACGCAGCAGACCCCAACGTGGCCTCCATGGCGAGCAAGTGCAAAGGTGCAGTCACCTTCTTTACGGCGGACAAGTTTCACCCCGTTATGGCCACGCACCGCGCGCA